>JASHRR010001388.1 GCA_030037185.1 Xanthobacteraceae bacterium
GACCATGCCTTTGCGGCTTGCATGGCTGCCCTCCCGAAATCGGCAGGCCGCGAAAGCCGGAATTGCGCCGCAATCCGCACGCACCAATCATTCCCCGGCTGGCGATCTGATGGCCCATTGATGCCGGCCAGCCGTCACGCTTGCATTTTCCGGTCAAAAGCGCTCTTTGCCGGGCGGCCAGTCCGGGGCTACATCCGCGCTTGCATCTCTTCATTCGACGCTGCAAGAAACCACGCATGCCCGATCCTATCCACACTGATGCACTGATCATTGGCGCCGGCCCGTGCGGGCTTTTTGCCGTATTCGAACTCGGCCTGCTCGACATCAAGGCTCACCTGGTCGATATCCTGGACAAGGTCGGCGGACAATGTGCCGAGCTCTATCCAGAGAAGCCGATCTACGACATTCCGGCCCTGCCGGTGGTTTCGGGCCAGGGGCTTACCGATGCGCTGATGAAGCAGATCGAGCCGTTCAAGCCGACCTTTCATCTCGGCGAAATGGTCGAGGCCATCGAACGCGTTGGCGATCCCGCCTTCCGCGTCGCCACCGACCAGGGCAAGGTGTTCGAGACGAAGGTGATCGTGGTGGCGGCGGGCGGCGGCTCGTTTCAGCCCAAGCGCCCGCCGGTGCCCGGCATCGAGGCCTATGAAGGCACGTCGGTGTTCTACGCGGTGCGCAAGATGGAGCAGTTCCGCGACAAGCGCCTGCTGATCGTCGGCGGCGGCGATTCAGCGCTCGACTGGACTCTCAACCTCGCCCCGATCACGCGCCGCCTCACCCTGATGCACCGGCGCGACCAGTTCCGCGCCGCGCCCGACAGCGTCAAAAAAATGTGGGCGCTGGTGGAGGCGGGCACGATCGACCTCAAGCTTGGCCAGGTCACCGGCCTCGAAGGCGAGGCCGGCGCGCTGCGCGCCATCAACGCCAAGCCCGACAAGGGAGAGCCTTACCGGATCGAATGCGATGCCATGCTGCCGTTCTTCGGTCTCACCATGAAGCTCGGTCCAGTGGCGAACTGGGGCCTCAATCTCGCCGAGGATTTGATCCCGGTGGACACCGCGGCCTTCGAGACAGACGTGGCGGGGATCTTCGCGATCGGCGACATCAACACTTATCCGGGCAAGCTCAAGCTCATCCTGTGCGGCTTTCACGAGGCCGCCCTGATGGCCCAGAAGGCCTATCGCTACATCTTCCCCGACAAACGGCTGGTGTTCCAATACACGACCTCGTCGACGAGCTTGCAGAGAAAGCTTGGCGTCATCTAGCGAGATAAGACCTCCTCCACCCGCACGCTCCGGCAATCGACCTCGAATTCCAGATCGCGGACAGGCGGCCGGGCGAAGTGCCAGTTGACGCCGGCATGGGCCGCGCCACGGCGCACGATTTCATCGGCAAAAAACGGGTAGATGTCGCGGATTGTGTAGACTTGGCTGGCGGTGCTGTCCCGCCAGCCGACGCCGAACAGCGCGAGCCTCCGGGTGATTTCCTCCAGCACGAAACGCGCCTTATCCCGCATGGCGTCGGGACTCTGTTCGCCATATCGCACGATGCGTTCGCGATAACTCGCTTCGATCGCCCTCGCCTCCGCACTGCCGGAAATCACGAAGCTGGGCGCAGCGCCAGGGGCCACCGGCACCGTGAACGAAAATGCGTGAAAGGCCGGCTGCGGCGACGGATCGATTTCCGGACAGACATTGCTGCGCGCGACTGGATTTACTTTGTCGTTGTACACGCCCCAATGGCCAAGCGTGACCACGTAGGACTCGTTGAATTCACGAAAGCCCTGCTCGGTGAACTGCCCGGGCGAACGCAACTCGCAGGCGCAAAACGCGGTCAGCGGCCGGCCGGCCGCCTTGATGATGGCCTCGATCCGAGCAAACCCGTCAGCGAGCAGAGCGGGCGTGCGGAACCGATAACGCCTGATCTCGTAGCCGGCGGCGGCCGCGACGCCGCCTGAAAATTGAAATCCGCCCGGAATGAAGCGATATCCTCCAGGCGTGAATTCCTCAATCGCTGCCATGTGCAATCCTCCGCTTGCCCTCTCGTTGCCGCGTTGATGTCGCCGGCTGTAGCCGCCGCATCGCCCGCGCGCCTCTGACGCAAAGCGCGTCGGGTGAGCCCAGCGGTCGAAAAAATCGCGCCCGTCCGGCAAAGCCCGGACCGACCATCTGCGCCCGCTTGGTCACGGCCGCCACGGGGACGTGCCCCGGCTTACGCAGGTCTCCACAGTCAGGGACGTGCCAACCGCCCGTCGGTAGTTCGAGGATACCAAAGTGTTTTACCATCCGGGCCGCATTAACACCCGTCATGCCAGATGCCGCAACCTTCGCGGGTCCGCTCGCTGGTCTTACGCGGCATTGCGGCTGCGATCATCCCGCAGACGCGGCATGTCTTGGATGTCCGGGGTCCGGCCTTTGCCTGACCAAGCCTCGCGCATCGTGCCGAGGCGCAGCCGAAAAGGCCGAACTTGACGTGCCGCGAACACCATGAGATCGAGACCAACGCCGTCGCCGTACCGCCCCGCTTCGTCTTGCTGAACCTGCCAGCTGGCAAAGGCTCAAAAAAGGATTGCTCGCTGTAAGCCCGCTTATGCCTTTTTAACCGCTGGCACTGGCATGCCGGCAATCCTCAGGTTCACCGACCCGAGGAAATTCCAATTGGTAAAATACAGCGTCTTCCAGTCCGGCCCCCCGAAGGCAATGTTTGTGGTCTGCGGCTGACCATGGACGATCCGTCCAAGCTTCCTGCCGCGGGAATCGAGTATCCACAGGCCGCCGGAGCCGCCGCAATACACATTCCCGGCGCTATCGACCTTCATGCCATCGGGCACCCCGGGCTCGGCGCCGCCAAGCTCTGCGAACACGCGATCTGACTGCCGCGCCAAGGTGCCGTTCGGAGCCATGTCGAAGGCGCGGATGTGCCGGCGCCGGCTGTCGTTGATGTAAAGCACACTTTCATCCGGCGAGAACGCCAGGCCGTTCGGGGTGATGAAGTCGTTGACAAGGACGGTGATTGTGCCGAGATCGGGCGAGACGCGATAGACGCCCGCATAGGTCAGGTCGGTCTGGTCGGGAACGGCGTTGCCTGTGTTCGGATCAGAAAAGTAGATCGCGCCATCGGACTTCACGACCACGTCGTTGGGACGATTGAGGCGTCGCCCCTGGAAGCTCGACGCGATCACGGTGATGGTGCCGTCGTGCTCTTCTCGGATCACCCGGCGGCCGGCGCCCTCGCAGGCAACCAAGCGGCCCTGGATGTCCCGCGTCAACCCATTGGCGCCGTTGGTCGGCTTCTTGAATTCCACCGTGCCTTGGCCCGGCGTGTATTTCATGCGGCGGTTGCCATTGATGTCGCTGAACAGGAGATAGCCGCCTTCCTTCCACCACAGTGGTCCCTCGGCCGGCCCGTTGTCGCCTCCAACGCCATCAGCAAGCTGATTGATCGGCTCGGCGCTGCCGACGATGTTGTCGAGTTCCGGCGCGAGCTGCTCGATCCGTTTCGTGCCTTCGGCGAGGGCGAGGCCATAAGATCCGGTGGCGAAAGCGGCGCCTGCCGTTGCTGCTGCCAGCATGTGCCGGCGCGTGAGGTGAATAGCCATGATCATCCTCCCAATCTTGCGACCGTTGTCATTATAGCCCCCGGCGCGGAGCTGTCAGCAGCGCGTCGCGCGGCTGCCGTGCGCCATTGCAGGCTGAGAGCGGGTGCGCGGGAGCACGCGAGGGGCCAGCGGCACGCTGCCGCCTCCAGGTAACGCGATCGCCACCCCGCCGCCACTGACGGACCACATGTGCCACATCCCCAGCCCGCCCCAACCGCATTGATCGTCGTGCTGCCGACGGTTCGGAACCACGGATTGAACGGCCCTATCGGGCTTGCTAGGCTGCGCGCGACCGCTCGCCGCGATGCGGACCGATGAGCGCGGGTGGGAGGCCACCGAGGATGTTGTCGGCAAGCCAAGAGAACGCAGCTCGCCAGCTTACTTAGCTATCGTCAAATCCGGGAAGGGCTTTCAGTCAAATGAAAAGATTGCTAATGATTTCCCTCTTTGTCGCTGCCCCATATCTCTGGTCATCTGTATTTACCGTCGATGCACCGGGCTCTCTCACCCAATCCGCCCCCGATGAATACAATGTCGGTCCTGGCAACTCGATCAAACCAGTCGGAATTATCAGCAATCTTTCCGATGAGGAATTGCTGGAGACGATCCAGCGCCAGACATTCAGGTATTTTTGGCATTACGCACATCCCAACAGTGGCATGGCGAGAGAAAGAAGCAATACGGTCAAAGCAGATTTTTATCTGGATTATATCAATGAGGCGAATGATGAACCAAATCTGAGCAAAGGAACGTTTGGTCCCGAGGCATGTGCGGTCGGCGGTACCGGATTCGGGATACTGGCTACCATTGTGGCGGTGGAAAGAAATTGGGTCAGTCGCGACGCGGCCTTGGATCGTCTGATGCAGATCGTCGACTTCTTGGCAAAAGCCGACTCCTATCATGGAATTTACCCTCATTTTATCAACGGCGATACGGGAAAGCCCATTGCATTCGATAGGCTGGACGATGGCGCTGACATCGTGGAAACCTCCTACTTGATGATGGGGCTCCTGTCGGCACGGGCCTATTTCACTGGAAATAGTGCAAAGGAAAGGTATTTGGTGAAGCGGATCAATGAGATGTGGAGCGCTGCCAACTGGAGTTGGCATGTAAACAATGATAATAGGCTTTTGTGGCATTGGAGCCCGCGCAATGGTTTTGACAGGAACTTTCCGGTGAAAGGCTGGAATGAAGCATTGATTACTTACATCATGGCGGCTTCCTCGAGCCGACATCCGATTTCCAGAGAGGTTTACGAGAAGACGTGGGTTGGTACTCGCAACTGGCGAAATGGTAAATCATATTATGGATATAAGCTGCCGCTTGGAAACTCGAATGGTGGGGGTCCATTGTTTTTCTCACAATATACTTTCATGGGCGTCGACCCCAACAACCTTACTGATGATCATGGCATCGATTATGCCGAGCAAACCAGGAACCACACCCTCATTAATCGCGCCTACAGTATTGATAATCCAAAAAACTACAAGGGCTATGGGGAGAAGGCGTGGGGGCTAACGGCCGGGGATAGCGTAAAAGGGTATGTCGCACACTCACCGGAGGACGACCGCGGAGTGATACAACCAACTGCCGCGTTGTCGTCGATGCCGTACACGCCTTCGTTTTCGATACAGACTCTGCGCTATTTCTACGAGGAAAAGGGTGATAAACTTTGGACCAATTACGGTTTTGTGGACGGCTTCAGCGAAAATTTCAACTGGTATGCGAGGTCGCATCTGGCCATTGACCAGGGTCCGATCATTGTCATGATCGAAAACTACCGGTCGGGGCTACTGTGGAAGCTATTCATGAACATTCCAGAGATTCAGTTCGGAATGAAACGGCTCGGCTTTGACTCGCCGTATTTCACGCAGATGCTGGGGATTCGGATGCTCGAAAAATAACCCCAAGCCGAAACCGGGATTGCGGGGTCTTTGATCGGGACGGCACGAGAAGACAGCGCGGGTGGGCCACATGCCCCTGAAGGGTGACCACGTTGACTGAGCGCCGATGACAGGGGGCTTTCGCCTTCAGAAGCCAGCTGCCGATGCACGCGAGATTTCGATTCGGAGCCTCCGACGGCCATCACCATGCCGGTAGCTCCCCAGATACCTTCTTTTTCAGAACGCCCCGCGCTTCAAGGGAGCTCGCCGGTTTGATGGAGGAAATGGGTGGATGGCCATCTCCTGACACAGCCGAGTTCGTGGTGCGCATGTTCCACCTAAGCGCAACCACTATCACCACCACTGGTTACGGAGATATCGTGCCTCTGACGTCTGCGGCTCGCATATTGACGGGATCGGAAGCCTTGGTCGGACCAGTGCTGCTGGGGCTTTTTATCTATTCGCTGCCAATCAATCGCCGAAGATAGTACCGGGGTCACGGAAAAAACGCTCGGCCGAGTACATTGGTGGTTCGCCAGCATGAGGGAAAGACCGAAGTTCTCGTTATCGACGACGTTGACGATAGGGTTCCGATGGCGCATGGCGGCGAAGCGAAGAGTACCCGGGTTATGAGCGCGAGTAAACTACCGTTGTCCCAAGCGTGGTCTTTTGAACAACAAGTTATTCAAATCACCGCCAGGCTTCACTCAAAAAACGTGGCTTCGTCACAAAGTATTGTCGGCACCTGAGCCTGATCTGGAACTTCGAAGATATTGATGCGGCCGCCGGGAGCATATATTAATCACAACAATACGGCAGCCTGGTCGACGAATTTTTGGATCGGGGCCACCGATGATTGGCGACAGAGTTTCCAGACAACAAAGCCGCGCCGGATAGCGGCCAATGCGGCTAGTCAGTCCCCGTTGCTCGCCATAGCGAAGCCCTTTGCAAAGCCTCGCTTTAGCTCGGCACGCTCAATGAAAGGTTGGGCTCACCACTATTGGACGGCCTGCGGACGGCGTGAGAGGTACTGAGACCTCGTGCACATAAACATCGCTTCTAACGTCGTTACCCCCTACAAGTTGGGCGCCTCATTTATGACTCAGATCGGCTATGCGCGAAGTTCCTTCGAAGTGACGCCGCCGCATTTCCTTGAGCAAGGTGATAGCCGCCAGCGCGGTCAGTGCGTCGAGGCAAGCGACGACAACGAACACTGTGGTCCAACTCCCCGTCTGCTCCTTTAGAAAGGCTGCCGCCGGGCCGCCGAAGATCGAGCCGACACCTTGGGCGATATACAGAAAACCATAATTGGTGGCGGCGAATTTCGGCCCGAAGGTGTCAGTGAGCGTTGACGGGAAGAGCGAGAAGATCTCGCCCCAACCGAAAAACACCAGTCCGGTCAGCACGACAAACATCGCCGGATTGTCGATGAACGCAAACAGCACCACAATCGCCACAGCCTCAAGAGAGAAAGCTAGTGCCATGGTCGATTCGCGGCCGATGCGGTCCGATACCCAACCAAAGAACGGCCGCGTTAGTCCGTTGGTGACGCGCGACAGCGTCAGTGACAGCGGCAGCGCCCCCACGCCGAACACCAAGACCTGCGCGACCTTGTACTCGGTGGCGAAGGGGCCGACGTTTGAGACGACCATGAGTCCGCTCGTAGACATCATGGCCATCATGACAAACAGCACGTAGAAGATCGGACTTTGCAGCATTTCCTTGGGCGAGTAGCTGCGCCGGGACTGCATTTCGAGTTGCACGGTCTCCGGATCGAAGCCCGCCGGCCGGTAACCCTCGGGGGGGACGCGCAAGCCCAGGGCTGCAACAACGCCAATCGCGGCCTGAATGATCCCCCAGACCAGCAACGTGCGTTGGTAGCCAGAACTTTTGATCATGTCGTCGATCGGGAAACTGGTGAAGAACGCCCCGAAGCCGTACCCAGCTGCCGCCAGACCGGTCGCCAGACCGCGCCGGTCAGGAAACCAGCGCACCACCAGGCCAATGATGCCAACATAGATGATGCCGGTCCCAAAGCCGCCGATGACGCCATAGGAAATATAGAGTGCCGTCAAACTGTCGGCATAAGAGGACAGCATCCAGCTTCCGCCCGACATGATCGCGCCGACCGAGATCAGCAGCCTGGGTCCGAAACGATCGACAAGGTAGGCTTGAAATGGGGACAAGAAGGTCTGCAGTACGATCAGCAGCGAGAACGTCACCTGAATTTCAGCTAGCGTCGTCCCGAGTTTCTGGTTTAGGGGACCAGTGAACAGCGTCCACACATACTGAGGGCTCGAGATCGCCATCATGGCGATGACGCCAAGAACGAGTTGCGTCCATCGATTGGTTTGTGATTTCGAGTGTTCAGTCGCGACAACAGCGGTCATCGATCCCCCCTGAGGGCATCCTTAGGTGGCCTCGATCAGCCTAGTCCTCCTGCGCCGCTGCTGGCAACAGGCGAAGCGGAACAAGCTTGGCGATCCGTCCACTCGCGCAGGTCAATGCGGGGACGAGGCGGCCAACGATGCGGCCAAAATCCCTGTCCTTGCTGCCGAGAGCCGATCAGGCATTGCATGGGAAAAAGGCAACCGGCAATGTTTCCTCCCGTTTGGTCCCAAGGATTGGGGCTGCGCGCGACGCGGTCTTTGACGAAGAAGAGTGAGCAGCAAACGCGAGGTGAGGAGCGAGTGGGCGATCTAGGACCTTGTTCCTCGCGACGTAACGTTGCAACGAGGCGTTTAGGTCAGTTGCGAAAAAGATCAATCGCGCAAATGGGTGAAGCCTGCCCACAGGTTGAAATGCGGGCGGCAACAAAGTTGCGTCAAGTTTGCAGGCGAAGCGTTGGTGTCGAGATTCCCAGTCGGTCGAGCCTCAAGAGCCTCCCATGACCCATCAGCACCTGATCGTCGAAACCAAGGGCCGGGTCGGCGTCATCCGCCTGAACCGCCCGCAGGCGCTTAACGCCCTCAATACGGCGTTGATGTCGGAATTAGCCGGCACCGTCGATGCGTTCGAGGCCGACGCCGGGATTGGCTGCATGGTCATCACCGGCTCCGACAAGGCGTTTGCGGCCGGAGCGGATATCAAGGAAATGGCAGCGAAAACCTACATGGACGCCTTCATGGGAAATTTCGCCGCGTCGTGGGATCGCCTCGCCCATGCGCGCAAGCCGGCGATCGCGGCAGTGGCAGGTTTTGCGCTTGGCGGCGGCTGCGAGCTTGCGATGCAGTGCGACCTCATCATCGCGGCCGACAATGCACGGTTCGGTCAGCCGGAGATCAAGCTCGGCGTCATTCCGGGGATCGGCGGCACCCAGCGGCTGACGCGGGCGGTCGGCAAGGCCAAGGCCATGGACCTGATCCTCACCGGCCGCATGATGGACGCGGCCGAGGCGGAACGCTGCGGCCTGGTGGCACGGGTGGTGCCGCTCGCCGAACTGATGAACGAGGCCATGAAGGCCGCCGATACCGTCGCGTCGATGTCGCTGCCGTCCGTCATGATGGCCAAGGAGGCGGTGAACCGGGCGTTCGAGGTCTCGCTCGCCGAAGGCGTGGGGTTCGAACGGCGGGTGTTCCACGCGCTGTTTGCGACCGAGGACCAGAAGGAGGGGATGGCCGCCTTTGTGGAGAAGCGGCCGGCGCAGTTCAACAACAAGTAGGATCGGCAAATCTGAGCTGCCAGCGGCTTTCTCAAAATGCCCTGAGATCAGGAAATAGCTTGCTCAAATCTATGGCAAGCCATCGCCGTCAAGCTCCTGCCCCGCGCAGTTGGTAGCGAGAAAAGTGCTCACTCCACTTGCTGCATTTTCGAATCACGAATGACCTTGGTCCACTGGGCGATCTCGGCCTTTATCAGAGTGGCGAACTCGTCGGGAGTGTCGGTCTCGGCGGTGTAGCCAATGACGGTCAGCCGCTCCCTCACGTCCGGCAAGGCGATAATCCGCACCAGCTCCCGGTTGAGCCGGTCAATGATGTCGCGGGGCGTTGCGGCCGGTGCAACGATGCCAACGAAGAAGGCGCTCTGCTGGCCGGGCACGCCCTGTTCCGCGAAGGTCGGCACGTCCGGAAATGCCGCATCTCGCGCGGCGCCGCTCATACCGAGTGGGCGCACTTTGCCGTCTTTGATGAAACTCGCGGCCGACGGCAGCGCGTTGAAGGCGATCTGGGTGTGTCCCGCAATGGTCGCCGTCATGGCAGGAACGCCGCCGTTGAACGGCACGTGAACGATGTCGAGCCCATAGGCAAGCTTGAAAAGTTCCGCCGCGAGCTGTGCCGACTGCCCGGTTCCGGCCGACGCATAGCTATATTTGCCGGGATTTTCCTTCACCAGCGTGATCAGCTGCTTTACGGTGGTAACCGGCATCGACGGGTTGACGCTCAATACGTGAGGCGAAACCGCTGCCAAGGCGATCGGAGCGAAATCCCTGATCGCGTCGTAGCCGACTTTGCGATAGTAGCTCGGATTGATCACGAAGCTCGAGGTTACGAACAGCAGCGTATGGCCGTCCGGCTGCGATTTCGCCGTCACGACATTAGCCACGTTGCTGGCGCCAGTCGGAATGTTTTCCACATAGAACTGCGCACCGAGGCTGTCTGAGAGTTTTTGGGCGATGATGCGCCCGATGATGTCGACCGCGCCGCCCGGCGTGAACGGAACGATGATCCGTACCGGACGCGACGGATAAGCCTGCGAGCAGGCAGCGCCCGCACCCGCCGCAAAGGCCGCAGCCAAACTGGCAACCCAAAGGAACCGGCGCCAAATAAGTCGATCGCTGAGTGCCATGGGGAAGTCCTCCCGCACGGCAAGATACATGATGGCATTGCCGGCATGAATGCCAAGTTTTGCACAAACCTGCCCAAAGCCTGCAATCTGGCACTCGACTTAAGGCCGGCCGTCGCAACGACACATTCTGCCTTGACCTGCGCCTGTCATTTGGCGCCTGATCAATTGCGAAACGCGTGCCGAGCACCGCCGTTTCCTTCGCCCCCTGGGAGCGAGGCATCCGGCGGCTGTGTGCCGCCAAAGAAACGGGCGCGCCCGCTCCCTGCAAGAGCAAGGGAAAGTTTGTGAAAATGCTGAACTCCGACGAACTTGAGCGCTATGCCCGCCACCTCGTTCTGCGTGAGGTTGGCGGACCCGGCCAAGCGGCGCTCAAACGCTCGCGGGTCCTGGTGATCGGCGCTGGCGGTCTTGGCGCTCCGGCTCTGCTTTATCTCGCGGCGGCCGGCGTCGGCACGCTTGGCGTGGTCGATGATGACGCGGTGTCGCTGTCAAACCTCCAGCGCCAAGTGATCCATGCCTCCGGGGATGTCGGGCGCCCCAAGGTCGACAGCGCGAGGGACGCGGTCGCCCGCCTCAATCCCCACGTGACGGTCGAGCCGCATGGGGTGCGCCTCACGGCTGCAAATGCGCTCGAGCTCGTGGCGCGCTACCATCTTGTGATCGATGGCAGCGATAATTTCAGCACCCGCTATCTGGTTTCGGACGCCTGCTACTTCGCGAAAAAGCCGCTCGTCACTGCGGCCGTCGGGGTGTTCGACGGCACGCTCACCACCATCAGGGCGCACGAGAGGGCGCACGACGGCACGCCCAATCCCACCTATCGCTGCCTGTTTCCGGAACCGCCGCCGCCCGGCACGGTTTTGGCGTGTGCCGAGGCCGGGATTTTGGGCGCACTCACCGGAGTGATCGGCTCCATGATGGCGCTCGAGGCGATCCGTGAAATCGTCGGCTTTGGCGACGGCCTGGTCGGTCGGCTTCTGATGTTCGACGCCCGAGCCATGCGTGTCGAGAAGCTGTCTTACGGATGGGACCCGCACAATCCGCTGTCCGGCACCCAGCCGAGCATCCGAGACCTCTCGCTACACGGATCGGTGGCGACCTGAGGATGGCGACGCAGGTGATCCATCACTTGCTCCAGGTGGCGATGACCGCCGGCCCCCTCATGACGGACCACTTGTTCTTGTCGGCGGCGACCACGGTGAAGCAGTTGGGCTTGCCGCCCTTCCAGGTCGTACAGTAGCCGTTTTCGTCGAGCTTCCAACTCCCCTCGTTACGCGAGCCGCCATTGCCGGTGGGGATGCGCAGAGCCTTACCGTCAGCCGTGAACGTCATCTTGAACCTTATCCCGGATGGCGTTGCTGCCGCGAACTCCGCCCCATTGAAGAACGTCGCCTGAATTTCCGCTGGCGAGAGCTTGGGGGCGGCAGTCGCAACGCCTGAGGACACAACGGCGCAGACCACAATCCCCCCGTTCCATACCCGCATCGCAGTCCCTCTGTGTTAGCCGGAAAACGTATATTATAGTCGATTTTCGCGCAAAGAGCGAGTTTGCCGCTTCCAGATCAGCAATTGGTAATCAGGTTACCGATCTGCGGAAGGCCTTGACCATTGGTCCATGCTCTGCGCGCTAGCCGTCTAGCGGCGCTACGCCATCGGCAATATCATGCTCGGCAAAGCGCATCGACCTCGGCGAGAACCGGTCTCGACGAGCGCCGCAGGCAACAAGGCGCCACCGAGAACGAATTCTTCCGGCGCGACGGGGCGCGGAGCTGACAGCCGCAGGGGAGCGGGAAAGAACCTGAGCGACTTGGCATGACGAGACGGCCAGCATTTGCCGGCGTGACGGTCGATGACGTTGCTCGCCTTTCCTGTGTGCTGTATCCGCGGCCGCCATTGAGTTTGCGGACTGCGGACGCGAGGCCATTTGGTGAAATTTGGTCTAACTTTCTATTTCCTTGGCCCAGCTGGTTGGGCTCGCGCCGCCTGTCCTCACGGGCACGGGCCGATGCAGAATTCGACGCCGTCGCTGTTGCGATAATGGCCTTTCGGCAGCCGCCCGTAACTCACGCAGTGCCGTTGATCGGCAGGCGCACCAATGTCGCGCCGACATATGGTATCGCCGGCAACTTCCCAGAGGCCCCGTGCCACGATACCGGCGCCCGCGAGCGTCATGGCGCCGTCGATGAAGTGAATGGTGCAAATCGTCTTGCCGGCGACCTCACCCGTCGTCGGCGTGCCGCACAGGGGGAGATCGACGAGTTCGCGGTAGAAGTCATCGGCGGTCATGGGCTCGCCGGCGGAAGTCTGAGTGGCTTCACGGCAGGAGGACAGCGCCAGCAGCACCAGCCCTACGCCAGCTGATCGAAAAATCTGCAAACGCACCTCGCGACGACCTGACTGGCCAGCGCCTCCCTGCTGCTTGACGGCTTGGGAGGGTAGGAATTCATAGCATTGATGGCAGCACCCGGTCGGGCGGCCGATGCCCATCCATGAACGCCTGAATGTTGATGATCACTTTGGCGCCCATCTCAGCCCGACCTTCGATGGTGGCTGAACCAAGATGGGGCAACAGCACGACCTTGCCGGCGCGGGCGAGTCGGACGAGCTTGGGGTTGACTGCCGGCTCGTGCTCGAACACGTCCAACCCCGCACCGCCGATCTCGCCGGCTTCGATCATGCGCGCGAGGGCGTTTTCGTCGATCACCTCGCCGCGGGCGGTGTTGACGATGTAGGCCTCCGGCCGCAGCAGCTTTAGCCGGCGGGCCGACAGCAGATGATAGGTGGCCGGCGTGTGAGGGCAATTGACCGAGATGATGTCCATGCGGGCCAGCATCTGGTCGAGGCTTTCCCAATAAGTTGCCTCCAGCTCCCTTTCAATCTTCGGCATGATAGGGCGACGGTTATGATAATGAATTTGCAGGCCAAACGGACGCGCCCTGCGGGCGACCGCCTGGCCGATCCGTCCCATGCCGATGATGCCAAGGCGCTTGCCGCCGATGCGGTGACCGAGCATCCAGGTCGGCGCCCAGCCAGGCCATTGCCTTTCCTCTGTCATCACCGCCGCGCCTTCCGCCAGACGGCGTGGGACTGCGAGCACAAGCGCCATCGTCATATCGGCGGTGTCTTCGGTGAGAACCCCCGGCGTGTTGGTCACGGTGATGCCGCGCTGGAGCGCGGTCGCGACGTCGATGTGGTCAACGCCGTTGCCGAAATTGGCAATCAGCCGCAACTGCTCGCCGGCCTGGCTCAGCAGGGCGGCGTCAATGCGGTCGGTCACAGTCGGCACCAGGATTTCGGCGGCTTTTACGGCCGCGACCAGATCGGCGTGGCTCATCGCGCCGTCAACCACATGAAGGCGGGTGTCGAACAGCTCGCACATCCGCGTCTCGACCGCGTCAGGGAGCTTGCGCGTGACAACGACGAGCGGTTTTCGGCGATTCGTCATCCGTCGGCCCCTTTTATCAATCCGCCGCGATTCACTGCCCTCCCCGTTCCATCCCAGCGCTCCACGGCTTGCTGGAGCGTAGCGCGGATGAGCGGGGGGAGGTAGGGAGACGCCGGATCGATCACCGGCAACCGTCGTTCAGCCCTCCTTAACCCTCATCGTCGACACTGCCGCCATGGCGACGCGAGTAGGCCGCAGGATGCGATTCTTTACTACCAGATGGCCGGATCGGGAAAAAGCATTGCTCGCAAGAGAACGCAGTGACCTTCGCTATCGGATTCGGCCTCTGGGTGGGGGCGTGAGCGGTCGCGCCTTGAGCCAACATTCGGCGAGCGTTCGGCCAGTCGTGGTGTTCGGGCACTTGTTGAATCGCTTTATGCGCGAGCTGTTGGCGGCCCGAATTGTGATCCGGGTGGTGGCCGCCGTCACGGCAGGAGCCGGTTCGGCCCACGCGGGGAATGACCAAAGTGAGGGCAGCGGCCTCCCCTTGCCGCGCTTCGCCAGCCTGAAATCCGATCACGTCAATGTGCGCGGCGGACCAAACAAAGACCATGAAGTGGCTTGGATCTATACCCGCCCGGCGCTGCCAGTGGAGATCACCGCTGAATTTGAGAATTGGCGACGAATTCGTGATCGCGACGGTAGCGAGGGCTGGGTCTATCACACGCTGTTGTCGGGCAAACGCACCGCATACGTGGCAAGGCCAAAAGCCCAGCCGGACCTTGCACCGTTATACGAGGCTGCAGACCCCACGAGTCCTTTGCGCGCTATGCTTGAACCGGGCGTGCTCGGTACGATCAAGCGCTGTAACGGCCAGTGGTGCAGGTTCGCGGGCAATAGTTTTGATGGCTGGATCGAACAGCGCCGCCTTTGGGGTGTTTATCCAAACGAGAAGATCGAGTAGCCATCCCGACGCCTGAAACGGTTTCGCCCCAGCCCTCACTGTCGAGCATCTCTGTCGCCTCATACCAAGCGGAGCCTTGAGTGACCGGGTTCGACCCCAAATGTCCGGATATTGCGGGCACCCACCAAGTCAGCAGCGGCCCGATGGCCGCAATCGACACGGGAGAACGTTGAGTTTTCCGATTGTCGTTGCGGATCGACCCGCATTCTTAGACAGGCCCGAGGTGTTGCATGGATCGACGGCACCGTCGGGGTGCCTTTGAGCTTGTCGCCACGAATTGGCGAAGTTGGCAAAGGATCATCCGGAGAGACGGTTGCGTCCTCAATGCCGATCTTGTCGCGAACAGCCCGTCAGGTCAAAATCCCGACGCGTGGACATCGAGCAGATTTTGCAGGTCGTATGTGCGGGTGGCGCCCGCCGCGTGGGCGCGCTTTCGCAATCGAATCGCCGTTGCAGCCTCCAAGCGTGTCGAGGAGCGCTTTCGCCTATTGCGCGGTCGTCGGCTTGAGTTGGAGAAGCCACCAGCTTGGTGTTACGTTCTCTCTTTGTTCAACAGGAGCCACCCTCCCAATGCCTAAAGTCTTGCCCAAAGGCAGGGCGGTGAACCCCTGCAGCTGCCAGGGAATCGCCCGGACCGCGTCCGGCCACCCGGGGATAAACTCAACAAAATCTTGGGCCCGTACCACTGGCGAAGACGGTGCCGCTTCTTTTGCTCAGCGTCGTTTGGGCCTCAGCCTAACCACGACGTCGACACGGCTGATTTCATAGCCCTCGGGCACTGGGGGCAACTCGCCGACAATTGAATCGGCGTGCGGAATGTCGACCAGATTGTGTTCGTTCTCAATGAAGAAATGGTGGTGGTCTGAGACGTTGGTATCGAAATAGGTTTTCGAGCCGTTCACGGTCACTTCCCGCAGCAGTCCGGCGGTGGTGAATTGGTGAAGCGTATTGTAGATGGTGGCGAGTGAGACAGCGATCTTGGCGCGGCTCGCCTCTTCATAAAGCATCTCTGCGGTCAGGTGGCGGTCGCCCTTCGCGAACAGAAGCCAGCCAAGGGCTATGCGTTGACGAGTCGGACGCAGTCCAACCTCGCGCAGAAGCGCCTGGATGTCGTGCCACGGACAACCATTACGACTGCCGCCCGAGACGGCGCGCCCGCCGGCCGAAACGTCATTGGGGGTAGTGCGGGGACCGAACTCGCTCACGTCACGGCTCTCTGGTCACGGCTCTCTGGTCAAGCCCTGTGGTCATGCCCTGTGGTCATGCCCTCTGGTAGTTAACAATTGTATCGACCGTTCAGACTCGTTGCAAGTCTTTCGCAACAACTTATATGCGGCACGAGCCACCCGCTGCTTGGTGCCTGAACCGCGGTCAGCGTCGCATCTTTGCCCGACCCGTTGCCGTGTGTTAGGGAGTGAACCCCCAAGAGGCCGCCGCGGCGAGGACCAGTCTGGGATGCAGAATCGACGTTCGAGCTTTGAATTTGAGGATTTGCTCGCCTGCGGCCGCGGTGAAATGTTTGCGGGCGGTCCACAATTGCCGCTGCCACCCATGCTGATGTTTGAGCGAATCAGCGAAATTTCGGAGCAGGGCGGCGAGCACGGGCGAGGGCTGGCCCGCGCCGAACTCGACGTGAAGCCGGACCTGTGGTTTTTCCCTTGTCATTTCAAGGGAGATCCCGTCATGCCGGGCTGCCTGGGTCTGGACGCTCTGTGGCAGCTCGTGGGTTTTTTCCTCGGCTGGGTCGGGGCCGAGGGCAAGGGACGCGCGCTCGGGCTCGGCGAGGTCAAGCTTTCCGGACAGGTCGTCCCGACCGTCAAGAAGCTCGTATACGGTATCGACATCAAGCGGATCATGCGCTCCAAGCTTGTACTCGGCATTGCCGACGGGTGGCTGTCGGCGGATGGTTCAATCATCTACCGTGCGTTCGATCTCAAGGTCGGATTGTTCCGCGATGTTGCGGCATTAGCGCCCGCGGCATCCTGAATCGGAGCATTCACGACCAGTTCCCTACCCTCGCCCTGCCGGGAGGATAGGGAGTCGCGGACCTTAGGCTATTCCGGGAGATGGGATAAAGGTCATGAGGCGGGTCGTCGTCACCGGGATGGGCATTGTCTCTTCCATCGGTAACAACACGCAGGAGGTGCTCGCCAGCCTGCGGGAGGCCAAGTCGGGCATTTCACGCGCGGACAGTTACGCCCAACTGGGGTTTCGCTGCCAGGTTCACGGGGCGCCTACGCTTGATCCCTCGCAGACGGTCGATCGGCGGGCCATGCGCTTTCTTGGCAGGGGCGCCGCCTGGAACCATATCGCCATGGAGCAGGCGCTGCGCGATGCTGGTCTTGAGGAAAACGAGATTTCCAACGAGCGCACCGGCATCATCATGGGTTCCGGCGGCCCTTCGACTCGCACACTGGTCGAGGCTGCCGATGCCACCCGGGCCAAAGGCCCCAAGCGCGTCGGCCCGTTCGCGGTGCCAAAGGCGATGTCGTCCACGGCGTCTGCGACGCTTGCCACCTGGTTCAAGATCAAGGGGGTGAATTATTCGATTTCGTCGGCCTGCGCGACTTCCAACCACTGTATCGGCAACGCCGCCGAGATCATCCAGCTCGGCAAGCAGGACATGATTTTCGCCGGCGGCTGCGAGGACCTGGATTGGACCATGTCGGTGCTGTTCGACGCGATGGGAGCGATGTCCTCGAAATTCAATGACACGCCGGAAAAAGCCTCCCGCGCCTATGATGCCGCGCGAGACGGCTTCGTCATTGCGGGTGGCGCCGGCGTGCTGGTGCTTGAGGAACTCGAGCACGCCAAAGCGCGCGGCGCAAGGATCTATGCCGAAATCGCCGGCTATGGCGCCACCTCGGATGGCTACGACATGGTCGCGCCGTCGGGTGAAGGCGCGGTGCGGTGCATGCGGATGGCGCTGTCGACCGTCAACGCGCCCGTCGACTACGTCAATCCCCACGCCACCGCCACACCGGTCGGCGATGCCAAGGAGATCGAAGCGCTGCGTGAGGTGTTCGGGGCGAAATGTCCGCCGATCTCGGCCACCAAATCGCTGACCGGCCACTCGCTCGGCGCTGCCGGCGTGCAGGAGGCCATCTATTCATTACTGATGATGAACAACGGCTTCATCTGCGAGAGCGCCAACATCGAAAACCTCGATCCGGAGTTCGTCGATATGCCGATCGTCCGCGAGCGTCGCGACAATGTGGCGGTGGGTTGTGTGCTGTCGAATTCATTCGGCTTCGGCGGCACCAACGCGTCGATCGTTCTCAAGCGACTGGGTGCTTGAGCTTTAGACCGTTTCAGATTCGGCTA
>JASHRR010001389.1 GCA_030037185.1 Xanthobacteraceae bacterium
TGCTCGCGTAGAGCGGCCAGAGTCACCGCCTATGCGGCGATCGGAGCGGCCATCGCAACCGCCACCGCGTCGTGTCACTTCCCATAAGCCGGCGCACGCGTCACCGCCGCCGCGTCGTGTCATTCCCCATAAACCAGCACATGCGCCATCGGCGCCGGCACAAAGCCTTGTCTCGGCATTGAATGGATTGCTACAAGGAGCCTTGCCGCTAATCGGCGGAAACGCGGTCTACAGCGCCGAAACCGCGGCGCCGGTATCGACGAGGCAGGGGACTGGCATATCGGGCAGCCAGCGACGGGCGGGGATGTCGCAATCGGGCAGTCAGCGAGAACCCGGTCGGGCTGAGGCCGAGTCCCATTCGACGGGTCGAATGGGGTCCCGACCGGGAATGGCGGGGCCGGCGCATACTGATTTTGTCCGGCAACACAACATGGCGCCGCAGGCTGTCAATCCGACAGCGATAATGCTGATGCGGTTTTTCAGAAGTTCGAAGTGATGCAATGGCTGACGCGGGAGTGAGACCGGAGTTCGGTAGAATTTGCTGGAATCTTTCGAGAAGGGTCAACCCGGGAGGGCTAATCGAGATGACCGACCTTGAAGGCTTTTTGAACTATGCGCGGGATCGTCTAGTACCTTTGCACAGAGGTTTGACAGATTGGCGGAACCGCATTGCTGGGTCCCCACGTCAGGGCATGGTGTGAGTCAGTCTGTTTTGGATGGACCGCATGGGGCCACGGGCCGGCGTGACGACTATATTGATTTGATGGCCGGTATACCTCAGATAGCTGCCGACTTGCCGCAGCGCACAAGTCGGCAGCTATGGGCCACAAGCTGCCGTCATTGCAACGCGGCAATTTCCTCTCTCTAGGCTACTCGATGACCTCGTCAGCAAGCGCAAGCAGATGGGGGGCAGCTCTCCCCCCTTTGCGCGGTTGGTCAGATATTCGATTCGGTCGAGGGTCACTTTCATCAAGGTATCGCGGCGTAAAGCGGCTTGGCACCGCGGCAGAATGAGGCTCGTCGTGTACCCACGTGCTGCAACGATGTCACAACTGCGTTGCGAGCCTTAGCTCCAATCCCAGGTCCACGATCCTGTCCGTCGGAGCGAGGACGGTTCGGCGATGCGTGATCGCGAGTACGGTGACATCCCGACACAGCATGCGAATATGTTCCATGATGTCGCGTTCAGTAGCCTCATCGAGCGCCGAGCTGGCTTCGTCGAGGAAGAGGATCGCCGGATTCCCGTAGAGCGCACGCGCGATTGCGATGCGCTGGCGCTCGCCGCCGGACAGCTTCAGGCCGCGCTCGCCCACAACCGTCTCGAAGCCTTCGGGCAGAGCCTCGATGAATGGCAGGATCGCTGCCTTTTCGGCTGCTCGCCGCAGGCATCTCTCGTCGCGCGGCCGGCCAAGCAGGATGTTGTCCGCCAGGCTCTCGTTGAGCAGCACCACATCTTGGGGCACCACTGCAACCGCAGCGTACCAATTGGCGCGAGTAACGGCCGCGAGATCAACCCCGTCGACGAGGATTCGGCCCTGCTCGGGCTCGATTGATTTCAGCGCCAGCCTGAAGATGGTCGACTTGCCGGAGCCGGTCTCTCCAACCAGGAAAGTGATGGTGCCGCGCTCGGCAGTGAAGCCGATGTCCTTGACGCCGCGGCCGTTGCCATAAGCATAGGCGACATTCTCGAAGATCACCCGACCCTCGCGCGGCACGAACGCGGGTGCATGGGAGACCTCTTGCTCCTCGGGCGCCGCCCACATCGTCGCTAGCGGAACGATGTCGGCGCGCGAGCGCGCCACTGAATTGATTGCGATGGGGATCAGCTCGAACGGCCTGTTAAGTTGAAGGAGCAGCGTGTTGAACAGCACGATGCCGCCGAGGGTCAGCGTACCGGCCTCATAGCGCGGCAGCAGCAGCAGGAAAGTGACGGCGAACTGGATAGTCAGTCCGAGCGCGCGCGGGCTGAGGTACCCGACCTGCTGCAGCGCATAGGCGCGCCAGCTGTCGCGCACCTCGGTAGCCTTCACTGTGAACCGTTGGCTCATCCAGCCGTGGCTACCGAAGTGCCTTAGCGTCTCCATAGCGTTCATGGCATTGCCGAGGAAACGTGCATTCTCCTGACGCGCCTCGATCGCCTTATCAAGGAAGACCTGCCCCCGACGAACGGCGATCAGCGTAAGCGTGACAGCGACGACGCCGTATACGACGACGACGGCAGCGACCTCAATGTTGATCAGAGCGCCAAGGGTGAGCCACGTCAGCAGAATCTGCATCGCGCCCGGGATGAGCACACCGGTGCCGAGCCCCACCAACTCCGAGAGCGCACGCTGGCCCCGGACATTCGCGTTCTCGATCTCGGCCGGATTGTGCTCGACGAAGAACGTGGCGGTCTTCTTCAAGAGTCGCTGGAAGAAGCGGGTGCCGGCGATGAAGGAGATATTCTCCCCGCCCGTGATGGACAGGTACATTCCCGTGTCGCGCAGCGCCAAGGCGATGCCTAGCAGCAGCGCATAAGCCACGAATCCCCAGGTGAGCGCCGTCACGAAGCCCTCCTGCGATAGGCGGTCGACCATGCGCGCGAAAAGATAGGGCGCGCCGACGCTCGCAACACTGGAGAGCAAGACGACCACCGCGAGGACGAGCAACATCCAGCGGTCAGACTTCCAGTAGGCGAGGAGGATTTCCGATATCGGAGCGAGAACGACAGGCTTGCTCATCGTACACTCGATTCACCCAGATGCATTGCTGCTGCTCTTCAATCCGAGAACGGCCATTCGCGCTTAAGCCGGACGGCTTTGGCGGCGAGCATTGTAAATGCTCCAGGTCTTGGGCTTCGGCGGTCGCAAAAGTAGACACAAAGGTCGCATTTTGGAAGGAAATAATTAATAGTATCATAGGCTATATTATCAAAATAAGATGATGGTCTCTGAATCGGGCCAGGTTCGGAAATCGCGGCCCCTTCTGAGGGCGCACAAAAATGGTTGTTCAATAGTGAGCTGCAATCTATGTTGGGGCCGTCGGAACTGTTGGAGGAGAACCACGGCCATGACCGTTGACAAATTGGGAAAGGCACTATGTTTTCTTGTACTTGGTATAGCCCCTCTTGCCTCCCAGACGGCGTTTGCCCAGACGCCAACAGTCAAGGTCTCGGTGATGCAAGGTGGAACAACAGCATCCTATTCGGCACCCTGGTATCCGGGCATGTCCGTGATCAATGCTCTTGAGCAAGCCCTTCCGGCCGACCAGGAAGGCCATTCGCTTTCACTCAACTACCTTCCAGCGTATGCTGGCTATGTTGTTGCCGCGGTGGGAGGCATCCGTAACGAGGGTGTTACGAATTATTGGAGTTTTTGCCTGCTCCCCGCCGGGTCCGGAAGCACCATGGTTAGAGCACCGCTGCTCCCTAATAAAGTATTGGTGGGTTCCGGCGATACGGTTATTCTTGCGTATAAGACGGCAGGGACGTTCCAGGGCACTCTGACTGATGACAAAGGATGCCCCGTGCTTTCTCAAAACTAATTCTAGAATCGCGATTTAACCCGCCGCCATCAGATCGACACGCGCTCGTCAAAATCGATGGCCGCGACCTTAGTTGCCCACGGTGCGCAAGCATTCTGAAAATCTGCGCTGTGGGTAAGTTGTCGTATCTGCATTTCTGCTGCAACTGAACTTGGCGTGCCTGAATGTCTCTTTCGGGTCAGATTCGGCCGTTGCGGCTATGTTGGCCGCACCGCCGATTTACCCCAGAAAGCTGACGACTTGCTGCAACGCCCAAGTCGTTAGCCTCGGGCCACTTCCGGACTTTTTGCAAGGGCCTCTCGATTGCACTACGAGGCGGATATGAGATAGGCTTGCCGTGTCGCCTGTGGCTAGAGCTGTGGGGGGGGGGGTTACATGCGGGAATTTGTGGCGACGCGCTGATCGTCCTTCCATGGGACCACTCAGCACAACTTCGTAGACGGCCAGAGCAATCTGCTTTGGTTGTGAACGGTCTGTTGTCCACAAAAGGTTTTCCCGATGAACAGCTCTGACGCTCTCCCCGAGAGCATGCACATCTCAGCTGAACTGCGTTCGCGACTGGCTAAAGCAGCGTTTCCACGCTCCTCGACGTATGACGCCAAATGGATGCTCGACACAAACATGGGACCCAATGTCCTGTGGCTTGCCGAATGGGCGAGCCAAGTGGTCCCGTTGCACAAGGGCATGCGTGTCCTCGACCTCGGCTGCGGAAAGGCGACGAGTTCAATCTTTCTGGCCAAAGAGTTCGGCGCGACCATCTGGGCCGTCGATTTGTGGATCAAGCCGGCCGACAACTGGGAACGAATCAAAGCAGCAGATGTGACGGATCGAGTTCTGCCTCTGCACGCCGAGGCCCACGCTTTGCCCTTCGCCGCGGACTACTTCGACGCCATCTTGAGCTTTGACGCCTACCACTATTTCGGGACCGACGACCTTTATTTGGGCTATATTTCGAAGTTCGTTCGCCCAGGCGGACACCTTGGTATCGTGGTGCCGGGCCTCGCCCACGAGTTGCTGGAAGGGCCTCCAGAAAGGGTTCGCCCCTATTGGGAGTGGGACTACTGCAGCTTCCATAGCCCCGAGTGGTGGCGCAAGCACTGGGCCAAGACCGGGCTGGTCGAGATTGAGGTGGCAGACAGCATGACCGATGGCTGGCAACTGTGGGCGGAGTGGGATGAATGCTGCGCGGAAGTTGGTGCTGGCGCCAGCGGTGACTCAGCGGCGGCGAGGGCCGCCGATCTCGCATGGGCCGAGATGCTTCGCCGGGATCAAGGGCAGGTCTTCGGATTCACTCGGGTAGTCGCAAGGCGGCCGGGCCGGTAGACTACGGACCCAACGCAACCAACCAGCGAGTCGGCAAGCTAGCGTCTGCCGGCTCGACCAACTGCCAACTCGACGCGTCTGCGATTACGATTGTTCTCCATGCTAAACCGATTCGGGTTGAGAGGGTCCGCAGCTTCTGCTGCTCCGATAAGTCTCAAATTTTCGCCAGCGGACCCCGCAGGCGCGATTTGAGACTTCCCCCTCGATCGCCCATTGCTCCCCCGCTGCTGCTAATGGCGGCGCCGGTGTCCTGTTGCGCCGGCTGGTCGCTGATTCCCAATGGGCCGCCGGTCTTGCGCCGGTCCTCCCGTGGGCCAAGAACAGACATTCAATGCGTAGGCGTGCTCGTTCGTATTGGTTAAAGTCAGCGAAGGCTCAAGTGCCTGGAACCAGCGGGTTCTAACGTCCCTTTGGCGACGTGGACATGCTGTTCGATCCGCCCGGCAGACTCCTCGGGTTCAAGGTTGGTCACGTCAAGAATTAGCAATTCGGACACCGCCGGGTATTGAAGTTCGTCTACGGCCAAATAGCTCTGATATGAAGCTCAGCATGGTCCGTCAATTTTTTGCCGATGCGCTCCGCGCTCTGAAGGCGGCGAGAGAGTTCATCCACCGTAGCCTCAAGGACTATCGGGACTAAAGGGACGTTGCGAGACGTGGCAAGTTCAACAATGTCTCTCCACGCTTTCAGTTCACGCGGTGTATTTTTGCAAAGAGCATTAGTCATTACAAACACCTCAGTGCAGGGACGTTTGCTGAGACTTGCGTAAGCTGCCTGCCGAACTGCATCATACAGAATCCATCGATCAGGGTCGTTAAGACCAGTACAGACTATGGCGACGTCGTGCAGCAGATGATTGTGAATGAACCGCGCGTGGAGCCGATCGGCGAGGATGGAGCCAATCGTTTTCTTACCCACGCCTGGCCATCCGTTCAGATGTATTATCACGGTGCCGTCGCCTCACAGGCTCATCCTAAACCGAGGATTGCAGCCTACCACATCAAGGATTGGTCGCGGTGTTATGCTCAGCAAATTCTGTCGCTGATGTCCCCTTCGGGTCATGGGCTGCCGTTCCAACTACGTTTCCAGCACGTTCGGTTTACCCCATATAGCTGACGACTTATTGCACCGCGCAAGTCGGCGGGCATAGCGGATGTGCGCTCCGGCGTCTAATTTCGAAGACGGATGCAAGGCAGTCCGCTCGGACAACCAGTCAAAACCTCTGTGCAGGGGTACTAGTGACCAGCGACGAGCTGCTGCCATGTCCGCCGGAGGATGCCGCGGCAGTTCTGGCATTGCTGCCTGCCTTGACGCCCGAATACCGGCTCGACCAGCTCCGGGAAGCCGAAGAGCAAAAGGAACAAGAAGAGCGCCGGCGCGCCGCCGTCCGTGCCGGTTTCCGCCGCGCGCGCGGCGTGGCGGCGTCTACCGATGGCGATCGTGACGGTGACAACAGCGCCGGCAACAACTCCGACAACGTCGCCTCGCTTCCTAGCAACAGATCGAGCAATCAGGGCCGGCGCACCGCCGAGCCGCCGGAGGCCGCGTGATGGCAACAATCATTACCGTTGAAAACATGCCCGCCGTCCTCGCGCAAAT
>JASHRR010000158.1 GCA_030037185.1 Xanthobacteraceae bacterium
TCAACTCCCTTCCTTGCCCGGCACCATGCGGTAACGGCGGCATCTTCACGCCGCTTTCCCTCCAATCGAGACGAAGCCAGGGCTTGCCACTTTCTCCCCTGGTTTCCAGCCGCCATCGGATGGCGATGGGCATTCGGCTGCTTGAGCGCACCGTGTTTGACCGCATTGGTCATGAGTTCGTGCAAGACCATCGCGAGCGTCTGGACTGTGCTGGAGCGCGGCCGAACCCCTTTCGGTCCGTCGAGCGTGACTGGTCCACCCTCTCCCATCCGAACGGACTGGGCAGATAGCTCGGTCTCGATCAGCTCGTTGAAGGTGACGCGATCGTTTTCCTTCATACGGAAGAGGCACGCGGCCCAGTGCTTCGATACGATCCCGAAAGCTGGCTTTGAAGTCGTCGAATGTCTTGCTCGTTCTCAGTATCCTTTCGACTGTCGCGCTCACTACGCTGATGAAATTGCGTGTGCGGTGCTGAAGTTCTGCAACGACCACCCTGAGACGCTTCTCGCTCTCGTGCAGCGCTAACTTACCATTCTTCGCGGCTGTGATGTTGGGCGTGATGCCAACGAGTTTGGCGCGGCCTCTCTTTAAGGCAAGCCGTGCCGTCCAATGGGCCCAGAGCGTTTCGTCAGTGGTTGGGCTGATCAAGCGGTGTTCGGCCTCGTAGGGCCCCTGACCCGCAAGCATCGCCTCATAGGCGTCTCTTACGCGACGGAAGTCTTCGGGATGTACATGCTTGAAGCGCTCATTCTCTGTTCGCGCCACGTCAAAGCCGAATGCCGAAATCGGGTCGCCGATGACTTTGATACTTCCGTGTTGCGGTCGATCTCCCAGGCGAACTAGCTTGCCGACTGGAGGGCAACCTCCAGCGTTTTGGTGCTTACCTCCAGTGAAGCTTTGACATCGTGCAACTTCGCGAGCGTCTGACGGAGCGCTTCGCCAGCCTTCACGCGCTCGGCCTCGGAACGATCAAGAAGTAGCCGCCCCAGCTCGTCGTGCCTTTCCAGCACCGAGATGCATGTCCGGTGAGGGCCTGCTTGATGGTCTCGGTCTCGCGTTCGGATCGCCAGCCGGTCGGCCCTGGCCGATCAAAAATCCGACATGACGGATAATACAATAACGAACCTCGCAGGAGCGTGAGAGATGGACGAACAGCCGCTCCTTGAAGAGAGATGGCAGCGGGCTATTGAGATAGGCGGAGTTGGCGAACGCCCATAGTTCCTCCATGAGGCCGGGGGCCGCAGACGCTGAACAGAAGAAGTTCGGCATGACGCCGAAGCGGCCGCAGACTTCGCGTTCGAAAGGGGCTCTGGCGTCAATTGTGATGGCGACATCTGACCCTGCCTGCTCCGACATTTTGCCCGCTCCCATTCGCCTTCAGTGTGGAGACGAGCGCCCGCGTGTCAAGATTGATCGCGTCCGGGGAAGTTGGAGACCTCAGCCTGTCCTGAGCGGTTATTGTGCGTGCGCCATCGTGACGTTGGTCTAACCCTATCGGGACCGATGGCGCTCCCTCGCTATCCAATCGACCTTGGCGTCCCCGTCTGCCCGATAGAACCCAAGTTAGGGGATGGTGCCCGTTCGACTTTGCCCGGAGTTGTCTGCGGTAGCCGGGCCTTGCCGGAGGCCCAGGTCGAACTAAAAACGGCCCTAGGTTTTAATGCCTGGCCGCTACAGCCATCACAGCTAACTTGTTACGTGCTGGGCCACGGCAAGGGCAGTCGCTCCGGGCCGATTCGCGAGAGACCAATCAGGCCGTCACCAAAAACCGGCGACAACTCCCCCGCATATGCTCCGGCGGTTCTGGTTGGAAGGCCGCGATAAAGGTGGCTGCGATCAGGATGCCGACAGACAGCCAGAGGCTGGCGCGGATGCCGTTCGATCCGTCCGAGAGCGCCCCGCTCAATACGGGGCCGACGCATTGACCGATACTGAAAGCGATTGTCAGCGCCGCAATCGCTGCGGTCCATGCGTGAGGCTTTGCAGCCCTGCGAACAAATGATGTCACTGCTGCGATGACTGCGAGAAAGGAACCGCAAATAGAAAAGAAGAGAGATATGCTCCCACCGGGCCGGGCCAGAGCAGCGGCAACGCTGCCCCGATCGTCACTGTGCCAATCGTAGCGGTGGCACCCCACCCCCCCTTCAAGCGGCCAAGTATGGGGCCCCACGCGAATGCCGCGACGACGGCTGCCAAACCGAGGATCGTCCAAAAAGCAGTGACCGATCCGCTATCGAATCCTTCGCTGCTGCGCAGATAGGCGATGATGAAGGTCGCATAGCCGATATAGCCCGCGCCAAAGAGACAGTAAGAGAGGAGCTTGCACGTCATAAATCGGAGCGACCAGCCGCCGCTCGCGTTGCGGCTCCCATAGGATGGTTCAGGTGTCAGGCTTGTAGCGAGCCATCCGTAGATCGTTGCCGCCAACGCCAGTCCGCCGAGGATCAGCCAGCCGCCGCGCCAGCCCGTCGCGGTGAGGAGCGGCGGGACAGCGAGCGCCGACGCCGTGACACCGATGCCTGCCCCTGCAAAATAGACACCTAGCAGCACCTAGCAGTGTTGGGGCTCGCGAGGCAGCCCCTCCCGACGCTGCCGCCGACGTAAGGCCCGCGCCGGAAACGAAGGCGACAGCCCCGGTGAAACCAGCCATCAATCGCAAGACAAACAGCGCCGTGAAGGTTGCGGTGAGCCCCGAAGCCCCGGTCGCGATCGCCGTCAGAAGCAACGCGACCGCGAACGCGAGCTTGTCGCCAAGGCGGTCGGCCGGCCGGCGCTGCCATGAGGGCGCCTGCCAGATAGCCGGCAGCGTTGGCGGTGTTCAAAGCGCCAGCGTCCGCGAAGCTCCAGCCGAGATCCGATCGCATCGCCGGAAGCAACAGGGCGTAGGCAAACCGGGAAGGCCCCAGGGCCACAACGGGACCCATGGCCAGTCCGAGCACGACCCAAAGCGGCGTCAGGGCGCACTGAGTTGGCGCCACCTGCGTCGCAAGTGCTCGTGGAGAGAAGGCAGTTGCGTCTGCCGGTTTCAAACCAGTGCTTTTAGCGGAATATCAAACCGGCGCTGACACGGAACATCACATCCTGGCTGGGGCCGTTGAGTGCTCGCCATCTCGCGACGCGGCGCTCCAAAGTCCGACGCACGCCCGTCGGGAGATCGGGATGCCGGCGGCTGATCTCCTCGAAGATCGCTATCGCTCGGACACCAGGCGCAGCCTCAAGCATCGGCACGATCTCGCTCCCCAAACGTTGGCAAGCGGGTCGGGCCGGCGGCGTCCACGGGGCATGCTCTTCTGCGATGGCAACCGCGGATCAGTTTCGATCCGATAAGCAGTGGTGATGAAAATTCCCGCTTTCGCGGCTGCGGCGGCAAGGGAATGGGTCTGACGGGACTTCATATACAACCTCGTCTGGCAGTCGGTGATGTGTCGGCCAGGCAAGCGCTGATCCTTCTTTTGGTGGGAAGAATCAGATGCTGCGCCCAACCGCTCCGACCGCCAGACGAAGCGTCCCGTGCAACCTTGGGGATATCCCCAAACCTGTGGAAAACACGCGCCGGCTGGGGGAGGATGGCGTGCCTACGGTCGGGCTACGCCCTCCCTCCGGCACGCCATCCTCCCCAGCGCCTTTCTCATCCTGATTGTCGCTGAGTTTTCATCTTGATTGTCGCGCTCTACGATCCGTTTCATTAAGCAGCACCTTGCCGACGAAGGCTGAACCAATCAGCGAACCCACGACGCCGCGTCTTACCACTGTCGGAATTGACCTGCAGCAGCATAGCCACGGGGCCCTGCCTGGGCCGGGTGAACTGCGGCGCTCGGTCAATGAATTGCAAGGCTATCCGACCGCCTATCCCGTATGGCGGATACCATGGCATCCTACGTCGTTGGCTCGGCGCAACCGTTCAGGAAATCGCAGCCATTCGTCAAATCCGTTCCGACGGCGCCGAACCCGTGCTGGCGTAGCGTCGCTACGATCTGGCTCGCCTATTACAGCCGCGAGAACTGCCACAAGTCGCCCGTGATGTACCTTTCACAAGGTCAAGCCTTTGGCATGTGTCATCAACGGTTTTCAAGTGTGTCATGGCTAAACGTAATATGTGGTAGTCTATACTGGTTCCCAGGTTCCCTATAGGAACATGGTGTGGAACCTCACCCGTCTTTGCTATTTTGACAGCTCGGCAAGCCACTCCATCGCACCATCCTTGCCTGCAAGGACGCTCTCAGCTGCCGAACACAGTGAATACGCAGCGCCCGCAGCCCCGCGCGGCCGTAATCTACCATGGCGGCGGGTGGTGGCCGCCCTCTGGCCATGGTTCGTCTGCCCGCGCTGTAATCGGCGGGTGGCTCTCCTCTACCTCCGTGGCCATCCGTAACGTCTCTCGGAACGCGGTGCGCAATCGCGACCCGCCCCTCGGTAATTTTCCCAAAAAAGTGTTCTTTCAATCATGCGCCGTGCGGTCTGGCGCCCCAGTGCGATGGGGGTCGATACCGCTCGTAAGCCCGCTAAGAAAATCCGCTATTATGCAAGTTATGAGCGCCGGAAAGTAGGCGTGGGTTCTGTTCCGATCCGCGGTCAAGGAGATCGCGATATCATTCTCGAATGGGTCGATATGGTTATGAAGGAACGCTTTGTACTACGTCCGCGTCGGATGAGATAAGGCAACGCCGGCATTAGAAGCTCTGCAGTGAATCAGAAGCTGAAACGTCCGACAAGAGCTCCGTCAGCTTAAGTGGGCCTACGATGAAATTCCGTGACGGCGACCGCGTCGTGTTGCGGGATCGCGAGGAGCAACGATGGATCACGTCCGAGGCCTGAGTTGCCTTCAGCGGGCCGGAGGCTCCCACAACATAACAAACGATAATTATCACTTGGTGAAAATTTACATAAAGTCTTTATACATATATCTTTTGATGGTAACCGCACGATTTCCCTATCGCTCCCATAGATATCCTCGCGCCACAATGTATGGTAGTAGCATAACGCGAGGCAGGGGAGGAAACAATGAAAAGGATTTGCGTATTGGCTCTTGCTGTGATTGGCGCGCTCTTGTCAGTCGAAGCACCCTTGTGGGGAAAAGACGTCGCGAGCTGTGGCAGCAATCCGCGGCATCCGGTCACTCGGTGTCACGTTGCTCACCGGAATCTCGGCGTGAAGACTGCCGAGGGCAGTCGGCAGAGGAAACGCCGTCCGAGCCTTTCGTCCATTCCCGTTCCTTCTCCAGCGAATTGGTCCCGAGACATTCCGGCGACCAAGGGCGCTGTTCGACAATTGAAAGACTTTGGTCAGGGGCAATCGCGTGATCCTTCGGGTAATAGCGGCCAGGCTTTGTCGGTCTGTTTAACCTGTCCCAATCTGGTCCAGGGGTTGCCGGAACGAGCCCTGCTAGCCGACCAGAAGCCTCGAACGGCGAGGTTGGTTGACTCGTCAGCGCCAGGGGCAAAAGCTGCCGGGGGAAGCCGGCACACGGGTTACCAGAATAATTCCTATGGCCTGATCGTTGGTAGTAATATTTATGAGCGGGTCGAAAGTACCATTTACTCCTCCGGTTTCGGTAATTCTCGATTTTATTATGGCACTGATCCAGACCCTAGAATCGTCTTTGAGTTGCACCGTGACCCAAGCTACGAGAGGGCGAGTTCGAGCAGGGCGAGATGAAAGGCCCACTCAGAGAATTGCGAAACGCGGCGCAGGAGCAAGGGCTGTGACTCGCTACATGCTGGACACGAACATCATTTCCAACTTGATCAGGAATCCGCAGGGCAGAGCAGCGAAGTGGATCGCCAAAGTGGGCGAGGATACCATCTGCACCAGCATCGTTGTGGCCGCCGAACTACGCTATGGATGCGCAAAAAGCGGTTCAAGCTGCTCAAAGCTGTCGAAGATCTGGTCGGCGAGATCAGTCTTGACGCTCACCGGAATTGACCCGGGAGTGCTCACGAGAATAGACCCACCGCACGCGGTCTGAGTCGACCGGTCTGAACGGTGGCTGGGCCAGAGTATGGCGGCAGCAGCCGGGGTAGGGCGCGACGTAGGAGGTGCCGACTAGGCAGAGGGGAAGTCTCGCGCGGGAGTTTCTACTGGCACTTCGCTGATGTGGGCGCCTTCGGCGCTACTGTGCTGCGACGCTGGCACGAAGTCGAGATTTCGTCTGGCACAGCGCTGCG
>JASHRR010001390.1 GCA_030037185.1 Xanthobacteraceae bacterium
CGCCTTCACCATGCTGCTGCCAAAGCTGCTGCAGGAGAGGCTGGCCGGGAACGGCACCCTGCTACCCCTGATCGGCCTCGCTGCCTTTCTGGTGACTTTGTGCGGCGCGCTGACCCAGTTCAGCGTCGGCCGGATGATCGACCGCAACACGCTGAAGCGAGTTTTCCTCCCGGTCAGCATCGCGCTTGTACCGGCGATGCTGGCGCTGTCATTCGCGCAAGGCTGGCTGGTACTCCCGCTGGCGGCGGCGGTCGCCGCCTCGGTCTTCGGCCAGGTCACCGTCAACGATACGATGACGGCCCGCTACATCTCCCCCGCGTTGCGCGCCGAAATCTACTCGGTGCGCTTCTTCGTCGGCTTCCTGGGCTCCGCCGCCGCCGCCCCGCTGGTGTCCATATTATACGAGCGCACCGGCCGCGTGGCCGCCGTCACCACGGTACTGGCTGCCTTCTCCGTCGTGACGCTGGGCTGCGCGCTCTTCTTCCCAAACCGCAAGGAGGAACTGGAGCCGGAGCTGTGGGCGGACGCACCACTCGCCGCCGCAGAATAAGGGGCAGGCGCCGGGCCCCATGTGTCAGTTGGGTCACGGGCGGCCAATCAGACTCCGTGACTGGCACGTCCGAAGTTACATCAACTGCGGATGTGCCAAGACGAAGGGTCGCCACTCCGGCTTCGGGCCATTTCCGGACATTTGAGGCACGTCGGCGACCGTGCGAACAGCCACCAGACGTTCAGCGAGAAAGGCCGACAAGTGCGGTGGACCTGGCTGTGGGGGACGGGTCAAAGGCCCCGTCAGCACATCAATGGCAAACGCGCCCCGTGTTCGGGCGTTGCGGCTGGAGTGGCGCCGCTCGATTCAGGCCAACTGATGATCGGCTCTGATATGTACGCTCCTGCCTCCAAGGAAAGCGTGGTTATGCTATCCTACTTTCCCAGCGCTCAAGCGCGTTCAGTGCTGGGCAGACCAAACGCCAAGTAACGCCCGAGGCCGCATAATCAAGATCAACCGCACCATCCAGGCTGTGTTTCGCCATCATCTCGATAACTATGGTCCCGAATCCGCGCCGCTTCGGCGCAGAGACGGGCGGCCCGTCGTGCTCGGTCCAGCTCATTGTGAAGGTGTCGCCAACGGTCCCCCAGCAGACATCTACGCGACCCCTATCCGTAGACAGCGCCCCGTATTTGCCGGCATTGGTCGCAAGCTCATGCAACGCAAGACCGATCGTTTGGGCGGCCGCCGCATTCAGACGCAGCTTTGGGCCGTCGAGATCGATCCGAGACCCAACAAGATCCGCAAGTGCGCGAGCTGGGTCCGCACCAAATCTTCTACATCGACTCCCTGCCACTCGTTCCGGATCAGCAGGTTCTGATTGGCCGCGAGCGCTTGGATGCGCTCAGTGAAGCACCCGATAAAGTCTTCGGGGTCACGAGCCGCGGTCTGGCGGGCGATCGCTTGCACAAGACTGAGCATATTCTTGGAACGATGGTTGACCTCACGCATCAGAAGGTGAATCTGCTCCTCGTGAGCTTTCCGCTCGGTGATGTTTTGTAGGATTCCGTAGGCGCGGAGGGGCTTGCCCGTTTGGGCATGCTCAATGACGGCGGAAATGCTGAGCCAGATCACCACACCATTGGTTCGCCGGATACGGAACTCGGTGGTGAATGATCCGCCCTTGCCCAAAGCGGCTTTAAGGTCGGAAGCAGCCGTGTCGCGATCCTCCTCCTCGATCATCGTCAAGTAGGTTTCGAGGCCGTGGGCGCTGGCCTCCGACGCGAGGCCTGTGATCGCGAACACCTCCGGCGACCACACTATGTCATTTGTTCCGGCGTCCCACTCCCACGCACCAGCGCGGGCACCCGCGAGTGCAAGCCGGAGACGGGACTCACTGCGCCGCAGCCGCTCATGCGCCGCAGCGCGCTCTTCAGCCGCTTTGTGCCGTTCAATGATAAGCGCAGCGGTCTGGGCAAGTAGTTGACGGCGTCGATATCCTCTTGCCGGGGTTGGCGGGGACTGTCGTAGTAGATTGCGATGGTGCCCAGGATCTTGTCCGCAACCGAGCGGATCGGGAAGGACCAGCAAGCGTGAATACTGTGCTGCTGCGCAAGGGCGCGATAGGGCTCCCAGAGCGGATCCGTCATTACGTCCTCGACAATGATCCGCTGGCCGGTGAATGCGACCCTGCCGCACGCCGGGTTCGTTGGCCTGATCTCGAACCCGTCGACAGCACTCGTATAATCGGAGGACATCGCCGCTGCCGCGCCAAAACGTAACCGCGCGGCGTCTTGATCGACAATGTACAAAGCGACCCTGGCGTCGCCGCTGACCTGACTCCGCGCCTCCTTTGCCACAGGACCGAGCACAACACCTATCGTAGCCCGCTGACTGCGAGCTCGAGCGCCTGCTTTTTGGCGGCCAATCGCCGCTCGCTTTGGCGCAACACTTCATGCATACGCTTTTCCGCGTTCGATATTGTATACCACCGCTCGCTGCGGACTCGTCTCCGGAGGGTCGCTGGTGGTCGGAAGGGACATAGGGGTCAGCGTGTCGATCGCAATCGGATTGACGCGCGAGAGGGCCGGGATGGCCCCTTATGTCGCGGGCTCGTGCGAGCCAGTCTACGCGGCGCCGGGCACTCATGTATACCTTCTACACCTTCAATACTTTCAACTTCGCGCCGCATTGCACTTTCTCGTTGCTTCAAAGTTACGGTTCAGGGCCAGCCCAGGCTATGTCAGCAGCCGATCGATGCGGAAGGGGGAAAGTCTGACAGGGGGTTTGTTCGCCCTCGTTGCGCCCGATCGTAAAGGCACCACCGAGGACACGATCCGTCGCGCAGAAAGGAAGGGAATTCCGATCACGATCCTTTGACGGGTGCGATCGACATTCAAGGCCTGCCGTTCCGACTACGTTGGCAGCGCGTCGGAAGTACCCCAGATAAGCTGACGACTTTGCTGCATCACCCAAGTCGGCAGCCTTGGGCCAAGAACGGACCTCCAGCGGCGTAGCGGTTCCTGGCAGTTGATAACCGAGAGATTCTTAGCGCATTCCGTTTTTTGACCTTACGGGATCTGGCCGGCCGGCCCGAGGATCACCGCGTGGCTCGGAAGATCGGTCGGCGTCGACGGTACGCCCGCCCGTTTGAGGTACGACGGAGCTGCCGCGAGGACGCGGTGTATCACGCCGATCTTGCGCGCCACCGCGCCCGA
>JASHRR010001391.1 GCA_030037185.1 Xanthobacteraceae bacterium
GCAGTCCAACTCATTTGACAAATATAGGTGCACAGCGCCGGCGGTGAGGCCACGGTGGGGAATCCCAGCAAGTAGTCAGTGGCCGATATCTATCGACGCCCGCCCTCTAGACATTGGGAAGCCCCAGACGAATAACGGTCGATGCGGTAACCAACCCGCGAATAAGATTCTGATCAACCGTCGTCTAAAGCCTCATCGCCGGCCCTGTGCACTTGATCGAAAGCAACACCCTGTGGCCAGGGAGGGGAGTTTGTTGCCCGGCCCGTTGACAACGGACATAAGAGTCAGGTGGCGTTCTCGTCTTGTCCTTCCTCCTCGGAAAGGCGCCTGAGCAAGTCGGCATCGCGACTGCTGTACACCAGGTAGCCAACCAACGTGCTGCAACGCGCAAATCGGCAACTGCGTGAGCCATAGAGGATGCAGCATCCGTCAAGTGTCGGTGTAATGATTGGCTTATTTCTGATGTTTAGATTTCCGTCCACGTCTCCGTCTACGCAGGAACACCCCCTGCGGACTAACGGGCAGCGCCGGCGTTGCTTGCTGCGTGGGGCTAATCGGCCGTGCCTCACGCAGCCGGCCTTCGCTCCCTTATCAGCCTCCCGCGCGGTCTCAACGCGGGCCAATCTGTCCCGTTCCCGACCCCTGAGAAGAGGTTAGTGGCCGTGCCCGCCGATTTCTAGCGTTGTCTTTCTTCCCCCTTGCTGCCCAGTCAGGGTGCCCCTTGCAGCTCTGCGGAGGGCCGTTGAGCTCATACCGCGAAATCGCAGCGGAGCTCTTTCCAGACGGCCAATTCCTTGCGACAGTTGTGGCCGACGACCACAATTAGGAACCCCATAAGCGGGGGAGTGTGCGCGTTAGACCTGCCCCCGCTCTGCGCCAAGGAGGTCACCATGTCCGAAACGAATTCTGCGGATGCGCTGCGGCCCGCCACAAGGCGCTTCGCAGAGCGGGGTATCAGCCTCGCCGCCGGCGCGGTGCTCGCCCTCGTGGCGGCGGCGACGTGGCTCGGTTCGGCCTTGGCCCAGCAGAAGGAGAAGATCCCGGACTTCTCGCTGGACAGCAAATCGGCCTGGCTCATGATCAGCGACAATCTGCTGCCGCCCGAGAGCGGTCCTGGCCCGGTAACTTTTGACAAGCGTTACCCCTACGTGGACAACCGCGAAGCGCGCCGAACAAATTCGCAGCCCACCTATCGGGTGGCCGATCTCGCAAACCCGATTCTCAAGCCCTGGGCCGTCGAGCAGCTGAAAAAGGCCAACGACTGGGTGCTCGCTGGAAAAGTCCCGTTCCGCGCCCGCGAACGCTGTTACCCGTCCGGCGTTCCCAGCTGGGTCGTCTACACGCTCGCCCAGCCGATCCACATCCTCCAGACACCGACCCACGTCACGATGATCAACGAGGGCGGCCCGGAGGTACGCCGCATCTGGCTCGACGTGCCACATGCGGCGAATCCCAAGCCGACTTGGTACGGCGACTCGATCGGTCACTACGAAGGGGGCGATACGCTGGTGGTGGACACAGTCGGGCTGACGACCAAGACATTTGTCGATCCGTACCTGACGCCCCACACTGAACAGCTGCACGTGATCGAGCGTTACAAGCTAACCGACGGCGGCAAGGCGATCGACATCTCGATCCACGTCGAGGATCCGGGTGCGTTCACGACGCCATGGAATGCGAAGCAGCGATTCCGGCGCATCGACCGCGAATGGCAGGAGGACATCTGCCCCGACAACAACGCGGATTTTCTGCACTACGAAGTGGTGCCGCTGCCGCAAGCGAATAAGCCGGATTTCTAGCGCGGCTAATCGGTGGATCCTGGATTGCGAGGGGATACCCGGATTACGAAGGCGCGCGCAGGAACACGCGAATGGAAGCCGGGTAGTGCGCGTATCAAGTTTGGTCTGTTCATCGCAGCAGACTAGCGTTGCCTGCCCGCTCAAAACAACACGCCTGCCACCTGCCGACCCTGTAGCCGAGTCGACAAGTCACGATCCGGGCGGAGCGGGTTGGTCTTCGCAATATCGCCGTCCCGCTTCGTTCCTTCCGGCAAGCGCCGCCGCCGCTCCGACCGCGTTTTCCGCTGCGCTTGAATCGACGCTACATCGGGCCCTCGTCCAACGCCAACCAGCAAAGCATAAGTACGCGACGCTGGAGCATCTCCTGCTAGCCCTGATCGATGACGTGGACGCGTCGGAAGTGATGAAGGCCTGCAAGGTCGATTTTGGCGCGCTAATGTGAGGCGACATCGACACGACCTGAAAACACTGGTAATCGACGATGGCGAGTCCAGCGCATGCGAAATGTGGGCAAGAGCACGGAGGCCGGGATGAGCATTCGGCGGCTTTTTGGTGTGCTCCCGTTCTTCGCGCTGGCGGCCGCGATACCGCTCAGGGCGGAAACGACGGCAGCGATTCCGGATTTTTCAGGATGGTGGAACCATTCGTCTCTGAATGGCCTGGAGCAGCCGCCCTCGGGACCCGGTCCATTGAGGAACAGGTCGCGGCTGCGTACGGGGCCCCAAGCTGGCGTCGGCAACGTTTCCGAACTTGTCGGCGATTACACCAACCCGATTCTGCAGCCCTGGGCGGCCGAAGTGGTGAAGAAGTTCGGCGAAATTTCCCTGGCCGGCGAAGGCTACCCGACGCCGCGCAACCAGTGCTGGCCCGAGCAGGTGCCGTCCGTTTTCCTCAACTACGGCATGCAAATCCTCCAGCAGCTGGACAAGGTCACGATCCTTTACCCGTTCGATCATCAATTTCGCCAAGTGCGCCTGAATGAGTCCCATCGCACGCCGGTGACGCCGTCATGGTACGGCGATTCCGTCGGCCATTACGAAGGCGATGCGCTCGTGGTCGACACCATCGGGATCAAGATCGGGCCGTATTCCATGATCGACTGGTACGGTACGCCGTATACCGGAGCGCTGCATATCGTCGAGCGCTACCGGCTTCTCGATTACGAGACCATTCAGGCGGCGATTGCCCGAGATGCAAAGGAGAATCTACAGCAACCCAATCCTGATAATGGACCGCGTGTCGATCCGAATTACAAAGGCAGGGGACTGCAGATCGAGGTGACTATCGAGGACCCGGGCGCTTTCACGGTGCCCTGGTCGGCGACGGTCACGTTGCGCCGGGCAATCGACGAGTGGCTGGAGGTCGTTTGTGCCGAGAACATGCAGTGGCATCCCGGCACTTATTCCAGGGTACCGACGGCGCAACAGCACGAATTCTGATCCCCGCGACCAACGCGAAGCAGGCGTTTGCCTCCCAACCGCTATAGCGGCCTCACTTACGGTCGCGACACGTCCGACAACGCCACGATCCGAATCCCGCTGCCCGAGCACCGCAACCGGCCACCCAGCCGTGCAGCCCAACCCCGCGATGGACGCTCGCCGTTGCATCTGTTTCCCCGCGCGATTTCGAGGAAGCCTATTGCATCGATGAGCCGATCGGGAACGGGTTCCGTGGCGGCGTCGCCAGCGTCGGTTGGCCCCCAATTGGCCCAAGGCTGAAAACCGCTGGGTCGCAACATTTCGTCCGGTGATTGGGTTCTGCGGACGCGATATGCTCGCTGCGAGCCTTTCAGCCTTTGAACCTAAGGGGACCGGGCAGCACGCGGTGTTTCAGCCGAGCGTCCTCGATGGAGACGGTAAATCCGGGCCGCCCACTGTGCGGCGGGATGTTTTAGCACGCTCGCACGGTACTGTTGCAGATAAGACGGCAAATTGGACGGGCAATGGATACTGAATTTCCGGCGGAGCAGTAGCGGTCCTAGCATCGAGGCAGCCGTCAGGTCCGCGATCGTGAAAGAATGGCCGACGAGATATTCGCGGCCCTGCCGCTGCTGCTCGATCCGGTCTAGCGCTGCCGCAACGCTGGCACGATCCTTTTTCAGATTGGCATCAATGATTTTGTGGCGGACACGATAGTAGGTCGGAAAAATCAGCAGTAGCGGCCGTAGTCGGCGATACGCCTCGTCAGGCATGCCCGTGGTCAACACGCGGAGCGCAATGTCTGGATCCTCACGAAACAACGGTGACATGATGGCGGCGCGCACCGATGGGCCAAGCGTCTCATCGAGATCGTCTTCAAGCGCAAGCGCGCGCTGACGTGCGACAGCGTCCTGAGGATACAATGCCGGCAGGGGAAAGTGCTCCTCGAGCGCGGCAATGATCCGCGTGGAATCTGCGATGGCGCGGCCGTCGAGCCAGAGGATGGGCAGCTTGCCCTGCCCCGTCGCGCGCCAGGCGCGGATCAGGTAATCTGGACCGAGAACGCGTCGGCGGTGGGCTATGCTCTTGTAGTCAAGCGCCCAGCGCACCTTCTCGTTATAGTGCGACAGCGGAATGTGCCACAGCAGCGGATGCTCCATGGTCTCTGTTTGCAACAGCTGTGATGCCTGCCGCGCAAATGTCTGATCCGGCCTACCTTTGGTGTATGCCGAATGCATGTGCCATACGACTACGGGATGGCGGCGCGCCGGTAGAGTCGCTTTGATAAGCGTCGCTCGCCCCGCGTCCTCGCCCTCCTCTTGGACGCGTGTTCGATGCTCCGACGCGGACGTCCGAATCTGGCCTAACCCGGACGAACGGTCGGCGTCAATCATCGGCGGCTCATTGAGTATCAGCGGACCTGTTGCGGTCGTTCGCCCGCGACCTGGTTCCCGCCGCCGACAATTCACGCAAAGCCTACGTCTCGATTATCTCCCAGTGGTTTGGATCGTGAGCAGGCGGAACGCGGAATCCGGCTAGAACGCGATATCGATCCAGAACAAAGTGAGTAAAAGACTCGTCCGACAGAAACTTGATCACGATTACGTTGACGGCTGCGGGTGATCAGGCTCTGCTGTGGAGATAAAGGATGCAGGACAGCCCGACATGCTTCGAGTCGAGTGAGGCTGAACATGCTCGCGACGTGGTTCATGGTGACCCCGGAGACGTTCATTGAGTCGAGCGACGCCGACCGCATCGCTTGCAATTGCTCAACGAGGTAATAACGAATGCCGCAGCGGGTTGTTACGGATACATTTCGGGTGACCTCCTGCCCGATAGGCCGATCAGAAATCCGGTTTGTCGGCCTGCGGAATCGGATGGAGATTCTGATCGAAGTAATCCACCCCGGCACTCTCTGCGCAAACCATCTCCGCCATCGCCACCTCGTTCTTGCGCCATGTCTGTTTAAGTGTGAGCGGCCCGTTGAACGTATCGGGATCTTCGACCGTTACGATCGCGGTCAAAGCCCTACCGTCGTGGCTGATTGTGAACTGCTCGATGACGTGGAGTTTCTCGGAGTGCGGCGTGCGGAAGGAATCGATGTAGTGATACTTGCCGGCCGCGAGCCCGATCGTGTCGACCACGAGCGTGTCCCCGCCCTCGTAATGGCCGATGGATTCGCCGAACCAGGACGGCTTGACATTTTCCGAATGCTTGTCGGTAAGATAGATGCGGCGCACAAAATGATCGCGCTCCCATATCATCCATACTTCGTTCGGCGTCTGGAGGAAATACACAGGTTGGAGAAAAAGGAGTTGGCCAGGCACGCCCCCGGGCCAGCAGCGCGATTGGGATATAAAGGGAAGCGGCCTCTTGCCGCTCAGCACCTCTTCGTTCGTTGCCTGCATCTGTTCCGCGGCCCAAGGTTTCAAGATCGGATCCTTCGCGTTCACGATCGGGGGGCGGAGCTCACCACCGGTAAACAAACGGCCGTTTTGAATTTGACTGTTATAGGGATAGTTAGGATCCGTCTTAATAGGCCCGTGAGCCGAACCCTGCGGAGGGTCGAGCTGAAAATCCCAAAAGTTCGCGTTCCAGCCGAAATCTCGCGAACCAAGCTGGGGAACGGTTTCCCCGACAGGCCCGGCAGCCGCGGAAACCGACGGAACAAGGGCGACCGCAAGAAAGCCGGCCACAACACCGCCCGCCAGCAGGCGACTCCGCAATGTCGATACCGGAATGTGTGCTGCAAACGACGACATCGGCGTTTTCTCCCCATCACAGGAAACCCGAGTCCGGAATTTACCAAGGCTCAGCACCTTACAAAAGTACCTCACGCTCATCCTGAAGTCACACGAATCGTCCCGCCCTGTCCGACAGAGTCGCCGACCTCATCGACCTTTCGGCTTCCATTTCAG
>JASHRR010001392.1 GCA_030037185.1 Xanthobacteraceae bacterium
TCAACCGCGCGACCGATGCTTATCGTCAGCCGGGTTCCTCGTTCAAACCGTACGTCTATGCCACCGCCCTGATGAACGGTTTCAAGCCCACCTCGGTCATCGTGGACAGCCCCGTCTGCATCGGCAACTGGTGTCCACAGAACTACGGCCACAGCTACTCAGGTTCGGTCACCCTCACCCAGGCGATCACCCGCTCCATCAACGTCGTACCGGTGAAGCTGTCGATCATGATGGGCGGCGCCGCGGGACCGCGGGCCGGCCGCGCCAAGATCATCCAGACCGCCCGCCGCATGGGAATCAAGGCGCCGCTGCCCGATACCCCGTCGCTGCCGATCGGCGCCGACGAGGTCACGCTGCTTGAGCATACCGTCGCCTATGCCACTTTCCCGAACCAGGGCAAGGCCGTAAAGCCGCATGCGATTTTGGAAGTGCGTTCGGGGTCAGGCGACACCATTTGGCGCTTTGATCGCGACGACAGCAAGAAGCCCGTTCAGGCAATTCCGCCGCAGGTCGCCGCGGACATGGCGATGATGATGAACCACGTAGTTGAGGAAGGCACTGCCAAGCGCGCCATGCTCGACGGCATCAAGGCGGCGGGCAAGACCGGCACCACCAACTCCTATCGCGACGCCTGGTTCGTCGGCTACACCGGCAACTTCGTGTGCGGCGTGTGGTACGGCAACGACGATTATAGTCCGCTCAATCGAATGACCGGCGGCTCCCTGCCGGCGCAAACGTGGCATGAGATCATGGCCTATGCGCATCAGGGCATCGAGCTCAAGCAGATCGCCGGGGTCGGGCGCAACCCGGCAACCGTGGGGCCGATCCTCGACAGGGACGGCAAGGGGGACGCTCCGATCCGGCCGGCGATGCTCACCCACAGGGGAGTGGAGGCGCTGTTGCGGGTCGAGCAGTTGATGGATGAAGCCGGGCGCCAGATGAATCCGGCCGGAGCTGCCGAGCAGTCAACACCATCCGCATCCGACGATAAATCGCCTACTCCCAAGCCACGGACCGTACCTGGGCGGGCCGACGGCTCAGTCGGCTCCATCGCGGTCAGATGATCGCGGTCAGATGACACAAGTCAGAATTCAAAGACCGAATTGCGGCCTTTCAGTCCGGATTGTGACATCCAACTTTGGATCTTATCTGATACCTGAATCCACTACCTGATACCTGACGTCGAAATGCGTTTGCTGATCGGACTACTGCTATCCTTCATCGTCGCGGCAGGCATCGGGCTTGGCTCGACGTGGTACGCGCTGACGCAGAACCTATCCTTCGGGGCACTGGAGCTTGGCGCGTGGAAGGGCTTTCCGCGCAACGGCACAGTCGCCATTGACCCCTATGCGCGAGCCGCGATTGCGCGCAATGGCGAGCTGCCCGTCGGCTCGGGCGACGGCGTTACCTTCACCGCGGCTGCCGACGACGACGGACACGCGCTCGACGGGCGCTGCGATGTTGTGGTGCGGGGCACGACCCCGCCAGCGCGCTATTTCACCTTGACGCTCTACACGCCCTCCGGAGAGCTGGTGGCGAACTCGCTCGGCCGCCACGGTTTCACCAGCCAGGAGTTGGTGCGCGACGCGTCCGGAGAATTCGAGATCGCGGTTTCTCCCCGCGCCCGGGCCGGCAACTGGCTGCCCACCGGCGGCATCGAGAATTACCTGCTGATGTTGCGCTTCTACGACACCTCGCTCGGCATTGCGACGCGGGCCGGCCGCGAAGCGCCGATGCCGGCGATCCGATCGACCGGGACATGCCAATGATCAGGTGGTTGCTGTGGATCGTGGCGGGGCTGATGCTGGGCGGCCTCGTCCATCTCGCCAGCATCATGGCAATGCCGCGTACCGCGAGCCGGGACGCCTATGCCAGGCTTGCTTTGCTGGTTCCCGTCAATGGATTTGCACTGCTCCCCGCGCCAACCCCCGAGACCTCGATCCTGCCGTTCATGGATCCGGCTTTTGCGGTCGCAGCATGCCGATACGATCTCGCCAACGGTCCGCTCAAGCTTACGGTGCCGGTGAGCCAGGCCTATACGTCGGTGACGTTCTACACGCGCTACGATGTTGCCTATTACGCCATCAACGACCGTGCCGCCGGAAGGCGCTCGATCGAACTCGACTTGATGACGACGAAGCAGCGCGAGGATTTACCTGATGACGAGGAAGTCACCGCCGCCGACCGGCTGATTGTCGAATCTCCGAGCCTGACCGGTCTGATCGTAGCACGGGCGTTGGCGCCCGAGCCAAGCCTGCTGCCTGCTGCGGCGGCGGCCCTGCGGGCCGCACAATGCAAGCCGCAGTAACCCATCCCGACGCCTGAAGCGGGGCTTGCCCCAGCCTTCAAATGGTGGGCATCCCTCTTGCCTCATACCAAGCCGAAAGTTCGTGCTCTCCGCGCCAGCACGCAACGTCCGTGCTGAGTCGGAGCCGCCTGCTCGGCGGAGCACCGCCATCCACGCGACATTGGTCGCGTTACCCCAGGGGCCCTCGCTCCGGTTCGGGTTATATCGTTCTGAGTCGCGGTAGGGACGCGAATTACCTCGCGCCCCCCGGCGCAGATCCGTACCTGCGCGTTGATGCATACGGCTCCTACCTCGCCTGTTTGACGGCGAAACGCTGATCAGGCCATGGGTGAAGGATTAGCGGCGTAGGGAGCCAGTCGTCCGCCAGCTTCTTCATTCGGGGCCAGGGGCGCTATTTTGAATCCCCGGGCGGCGCCCGCCGCGTGGCCGCGCTGTCGAAATCGAAGCGGCGCCGTTGCACCCTGCTCAAGCGAGCAGAGGAGCGCCTTCGCGTTGCGCCGTCGCCGGCTTGAGTTGGAGATTCGCCACCACCTTCATACCATCCAGTACAGAGATTCTCGCTTTTGTCTCAACAACGATCCCGCGCTGCTGCGGCTTTCGCCGCAGCGCTGGCGGTGAAAGAAGCTCGCTCGAGCATCGCCGTCATGGCCCGGATGGGGCGACGCGTAGTCCGGGATGCGCGGCACTACCGTGGCGGCGTTTCGCTTGCGCTCGACGCCGGCTACGGCTGCCGCTCTGGACCTTTGTTGTCGGTGTGATACCTTGACGTTGCGTGATGCCCAGGGACGCGTCATCTCACGCAGCGTCGTCTTTAGGGCCGACCATTGGCCGCCTGAGCACCGCGTCCGCCCCAACGTGGCGACCACGAGGGTCGGCCCTACATTGCAAAGGAGCGCGACGATGTCGATCTCAGCTTTCGCGAAAGGCGGGCTTGCCGCGGCGGTTGTCGTATGGATGATCGCGGGCGGAGCGCACGCGCAGACACCGGACGTCGCTCCAGTCAACAGCGGCGCCAATCCTTATCGCGTCATCCGCGATTGGGCAAAGCTCACGCTGGAGGCAAGACCGTGGGGGGGTTCGAACGGCGTGGCCATCGACCGGGACGGCAAGACCGTGTGGGCGACCGACCGTTGCTCGCCGGGAACCAGCCCGGGCTGCCTCGGCACCAAGGCAAACCCAGTCCACCACTTCGACGAGCAGGGCAACGAGATCAGGAGCTTTGGCGGCGCAATGTTCGTGTGGCCGCACGGCATCCATGTCGATCGCGACGGCAACGTGTGGGTGACCGACGCCAGCGTGACGACCCCTGAAGCGCTCGCGAAGTTTCCCGGAGAGCAGCCCAAGGGAAGCGTTGTGGTGAAGTTCAGTCCGGAAGGCAAGGTGCTGATGACTCTGGGCAAGCCCGGCGTGCTGGGAAACCCGCCGGATGCCCTCACCGAGCCGACCGACGTCGTCACCGATCCGACCAATGGCGACGTTTACGTCGCCGAGAGCCACACGAATGTCGAGGATCCGAATCTGGTCGGGCGTATCTCGGTATTCGATCGCAATGGCAAGTTCCTGAGGATCATCGGCAAGACTGGAACGGGCCCGGGCGAGTTTCGGACGCCGCACGCGATTGAGTTCGATTCCCGGGGGCGCCTGATCGTCGCCGACCGCCACAACCACCGAATCCAGATCCTGACGAAGGACGGCAAATATGTCGGCGAGTACCGCGAGTTCAGCCGCGGGAGCGGGCTCGCCATCGACGGTAACGATACGATTTATGTGGCTGACTCAGAGTCGACGCCGCGAGTGCACCCCGGCTGGCTCCGAGGCATTCGCATCGGAAGTTTGAAAGACGGCAAGGTGACGAGGTTCGTGCCGCCGCACAAGACGGAGGCTCCCGATGGCGCGATGGGAGAAGGGATCGCCATCGATGCGGCCGGCAATCTGTACACCGCAGAGGCCACCGTGAGGGGTGTGACGAAGTACGTCAAGCAGTAGCGCCGTTTCCGAGATGGCTGAAAACGCCCGTCTGATGCCCGCGCTGGTCGCGGGCATCAGGCCTTTGTTGGGGCACCGCTGCGGGCAAGGCGTCAATGGCGGAGCAGGCCGGCCGTCATAATGAGTGGCTCAACCTAACCGGAACGCTCGCCATTACGATGATCCGCGGCGGCCGAAGCGGGCCAGCGCTCAAAAATGCCCCGTATTTTGCCGCCAGATCGTATGATCTATGCTCCAACCGTGCGCAAGCTGAGGCGCGTGCGATTGTGGTTGCCTGGCACTCTGCGTCACTGGGCATACGATCGCGAGCAAGATGGGCGAAGGGCAACCACTGTCTGCTGAGCACCCCAACCGTTCCGGCTGAATACACATAACCGCGATCAAGGAGGGGCAGGCAATTGACCGAGCCCGAGCTGTTGGGCGGCGGCAGCAATGCGATCTCGCTGTGGTGCCTCATCCGCAAACACCTCGAGGCCACGCGTCAGGGCCTGCTTGGCAAGTTCGCTTTCGCCGAGCACCATGCGCGATCGGATCAGCTTAATCCATCCATCCGCGTCACGCGGCGACTGTTCCAGGCGATTGGCAAGACTGTCCACCATTCCACGGATCATGGCAGAGCGTTCTGCTGGAAGCATTGCTTCGCCCCTTTGCACCTCGTCCTCGCTCGGGCCTCGATCGGTCGCTTGACGCGTCCCGCCCTGCGGCTTCGCTGTCTGAAGCAATCCACCAGCCGCCACTGCTTTCGAGGGCCCCGGATGAGGCGCAGGGTCGACACCGAGGTCATGCTGCAGTTCGGCGACCCTGTTCCTGAGATCCGACACCCATGGTTCGTCA
>JASHRR010001393.1 GCA_030037185.1 Xanthobacteraceae bacterium
ATTCCACCATCGGAACTTGTTGTCGGAAAAGCGATGCACGATACACTTCCCGATTTTCTCCTGAGTTGCGCCAAACGCAATTCTCTCGCAAAATTCATTGTTGCGCGGCAGGATAAACACAACCTAAGGATATTCCGGCTAGCTTCATAGGCGAAAAATACCTATTATCAATGTCTTTTTACGTTCCGACTCGGCGCCTCGATTGGTGGCAGCGATCGCCTATGCGCGCGACGGGACGGCGAAAAACGAGTCACTCTCGAGATGTGAAACATGACAATTTTTATCGCATTGCATGTTGGAGCAGACGGGTGGGCCGCGTTTACAGCATAGGGGCGTGCGGTTTGCATACGGTCTGACCTGAACGATGCTTATTTTAGGAATATGAATCCGATATCTGTCGGATAACCATACCGTGCTATTAGGCATCGGCTGTCGCGATGGCGACCTCCCCGCACGAGTTCCGAAATCGCCGCTGAACCGAGCTAAAGGGGGACGGGTCACGCGCGGGTCCTTTTTCATTCCCGAAATTACGACCAAATTTACGACCCTATTGAAAAAAATCAGGCAGGGAACCGGACAACGAATTAGAAGTGCAGAAACGCCCTATTACCGACATTTCTGCAACTCATTGAAGGCACAGGATAAGGTTAAGCCAGTTAGAGCCCTCCTCGAGACTCGCCTTCGTCCCAATCGGCCGAGGTGGCGGGCAGTCTCTGCCGCCCTCGCGGGCGGGTCTCCAGTATCGTGGGTGTCTCCGCCGGCTCCGGATTGTGTTCTGACGCATTTTTGCTGTCGACGGCTCGCCGGAGTCTGTCCCGAACGGGGGGTCGGAGCCTAGGGGTTCAATTCCCTGAGCTCCTTCCAGCGAAAAATCGCGTGAGTTCAATTCAATTGAGCGAATAATGCCGATGAGTGCCGAAGGCGGCGGCACGCTGGCATACTCGGTATCGGGCCCGCTCGGCTGGCGAGGTGCAATCACGATGAGCGGCCTGCAGTTCATCGCAACCCCACGAAGACGGCCTTGTGACGGTCATGCGGCGGTGTGGCGTGCCGATAACGCGTCAGGATTATTTGGATCTCGCCTGTCAGGGCACGCCGCTCGGCCGAGCTAGGCGCCGAGGAGGAGGCGGCGGAGCTACGCGCTCGCGGCGTGGCATTGCGATCGGCATTGGCTTGATGCTGCTACCGCTAGTTTTCGACTTGGCGATGAGGTTCTGCGGCCCCTGTTGATATTCCTTGTTAGAATTGTTGCCGGGCATTGGGCGCTTCTTGGTCTATGCTCGGCGCCGGATACACGACCGGCATGATGTGCGCCAGCGCAAAATGCGTCGGCGCGTAAACCAGGATCGGCAAGCCAATCAATAGTCCCGCAAACCAGACATAAGGCGGCACCCAGGACTGAGCAGCGGTGTCGCTCATCCCCCAGACGTAGTTGATGTTGACCGGCGTCAATCCCGCATCCGGAGTCGGTGGCGGCATCAGGAAGAATGAGATCAGCAGCAGCGCCCAGGTGACCCCTGTCCAGTAGCCGAACGCGCGCCGGTCATATCCGATTTTCCACACGAGGTAGATCAAAAGGAACGGCAGCCAGCCGTGAAACAGCGAGAGCAACCGCAAGAACAGCGAGTGGGTCGCGTCGAACATGTAGTCGGTCATGCCGGTGAGCGAACAGCCCGCGGCGTGCCCTAGAAAATCGGCCACCCAAAGCATCTGCGGGAGCACAATGCCAACGGAGCACATCGAGACGAGCAATGCGTCTTCCCGCCAGATCGCGATCAATGTCAAAATCAGCGCGACATCGCAGAAATACAGAAAGTTGGTCGGCCCATAATAATGCCAATAGACTGGAATGAGCACCGCCATATAGGCGGTGTAGGTGAGCTTGAGGCCGGTCGACACGCGCGATGCGTTTTGCTTCTGCCCCGTTGCGTTAGACTGGAAGCGATCTGTCCGGAACATGCGCTCCTCCCGTCGTGAACGAAGTTCACTTGTAGCCCGTCTTGAACGGTGTTCAAGAAAAATCTGAACGTTGTTCACACAATATCGTGAACGGGCCGGGCATCGGCCGCGGTTGTGTCTCGCTCTGCCCTGAGCGATCAGATTCTTTGATCGGGGGTCTGTCCGGTAATGGCAGTTTGCTCCACGAGGCCTAAAGCAGGCGGCTCGAAGGCCCAAGGCGGCAAGCAAACGCGACGAGCGCCGGCGGAGCTACCTGCATGTCGTTGAATCAAGAATAATCCTTACTTCTCCTGACTGCGCGTTAAAAAATTCATCAGTTAGATATTTAGATGCCGGAATAGGCATTCTAAGGATAATCATACCAAAACTGCGAATAAAATATCATGGTCGATCTTCGATGCTGCCTTTGAGAAAAGGCATTAGGTGGTGCTGTGATGACTCCAAAGCTGAAAGTACACGCCGGACACAGGTAATCTGCCGGGTAAAGCCCGAACGCCCCAGCATGTAAATACCTGGCCATTGGATACTCTTGCTCCAACAACTCGCGAGTATCGCTCGGCCCGACTTGCCGGTTGACCGCGACACGAGCGCCGGCCTAACCTGTTGCCCTCGCTCTAGCTCTCAGGCTGCTGCATTAAAGATGAATTGACGGCCGTCTAGCTCGGGTTGACAACAAGAAAACTGAAAGAGGTTCGATGCAATGGACGGCCGGCTTCAACAAGAACGCGCCGATATTGGCCCGTCTAAGCCTGGTTGCGTTTTGCCCTCTCAAATCGGAGTTAGGGTGGCAGCGGCTCGTCGCTGGAGGGGGAGCGGTATCAAAAACATCTCTGATTTTTGCCGAATCCACTCACTGAAAACATTGGTGGTTCACGCCTTAGCGCGATTGACGCCATCGCCTGGTGCGCGCAGACGTTAGGCGATGGTAATTGTTTTTTGGGCTCGATTGCAGCGCCGAGTGACGCGAATGCACGCGATGACGCGGGGAGCGCGAGCCGATTACGCGGGATCAAGTCGCGGGGTAGTTGATCAACTGCGGCCAACGCTAGTGCTCGCAAATGTCGCGAGCTGACGCTGATTGACGCTGCGGCGGCAATGGCTGCCGGCGACAAGTCGCAGCGCCCGGAAAATCAAAAAAACCGCCGGCAGAACGAGGAAATGCGCAAAGCCGACGACCTTGAACGGCCGGTACCGATTGTCTTTTTGGGGATGAACGGCCGACGAAATCAAGATCGGGGCGCGGATCGCGAAGCTGAAGCCGCGGGCCAGCGCGGCAGCAGCGCAATGGCGAACTAACATATCCACGACGCGCTCGGCATTCGCGTTTTTCGCCTGGCTGGTG
>JASHRR010001394.1 GCA_030037185.1 Xanthobacteraceae bacterium
CTCGATGAACCTGCCGTTGCGGTCGATGACCTTGATGGTCTGGTTGGGTTTTACCGAGCCGGCGCTGATGCGACCGGTGACGATGCGGCCGAGATAAGGGTTCGCCTCGAGGATGGTCCCAAGCATACGGAAGGGGCCATCCTCGATGTGCGGCGGCGCCACGTGGGAGAGGATGAGATCGAACAGCGGCGCCATCGAGGTTTTGGGGCCTTCGACATTTGCTGCCATCCAGCCTTCCTTGGCGGAACCATAGAGCACCGGAAAATCGAGCTGTTCCTCGCTGGCATCGAGCGCGGCGAACAGATCGAATACCTCCCCGGCCACCACGCTCGACCGGGCGTCGTGGCGGTCGACCTTGTTGATGGCCACGATCGGCCGAAGCCCGACCTTGAGGGCCTTGGAGACGACGAACTTGGTTTGTGGCAACGGCCCTTCGGCCGCATCGACCAGGACGATCGCTCCGTCTACCATGTTGAGGATGCGCTCGACCTCCCCGCCAAAATCGGCATGTCCCGGCGTGTCCACGATATTGATCCGGGTGTCTTTCCACACGATCGAGGTTACCTTGGCGAGAATGGTGATGCCGCGCTCGCGTTCGAGATCATTGCTGTCCAGCGCGCGCTCGGCAACCCGCTGATTTTCACGGAACGCACCCGATTGTTGCAGTAACCGGTCGACCAGGGTGGTCTTGCCATGGTCGACATGGGCTATGATCGCGACGTTGCGCAGTTGCATGCGAGCGAACTCAAGGGTGCGAGATGAAAATCATGGCGCTGCGAAATCAGGCCGGACTGCCGGGTCGATTTCGCGAGGATGGCATTTCTCTTTCAGGCTGATCCTATCGCGCCGGGTTGATCGGGGTGCTTGGGGTATCTTCGACCGAGCCAATACTCCCTGGCCGGTCACGGCGGGCGACAACACCCGGGCCCCGCGGAACCCCACTTAAAACCGCATTTGCACGCAATATAGTGTTTCGGCGGCATTGTGCAACGCTCAAGGTCTGCGGACGCGTAGCGTCACTGAGCGTGGGGGGCGCGCCTCAAAGCAGCCGTTTGACAGCGCGAATTTTTTAGGGCAGCGGCGCTCAGGCGTCAGGGTTGCCGGCCGTAAAGCGGCTCAAGCGGAGGCGACACATCCTATCGCGGTTCTACGACGATGCCGCGGCGATTTGCTTGCGGCATGAAACAAACGTCAGGCATGTTCGGCGGCTCGCAGGACTGGCGCCGGTAGCGGAACTTCACTTGGCCTGCCTGATCGCGCTCCACGACTTTTTCCAGGTAGTATGAACGCGCGGCCAACTTAGGCGGTGGTGGCGTGGCCGGCGGGTCGGGTCTCGGCTCTCGCGCTTGACGCTGCGGATTTTCGGCGGGCAGCGGCGCCGCAAATGCCGGGCGTTCAGGCGTTTTGGCCGGCCAAGCCGCCGGCTCAGACGGTGCGGGCGGGGTCGGAAGCGGCATATCGGCGCGCCCGTTCTGCAGGCCTGGGTTCGCATAGAAGACGAGCACGCGAGGTGGGGCCGCCGGCTCGGGCGACTGAGCCTGGTCCTCGCTCAACCCCGGCGGATCTGTCTGCGGCCGTTCACTCCTGCCCATCAGTTCGAATGTATTGGGTGGCTGATCCTGCGGACGTAAAGAGCGACCCGCGACCCTGGGTGACAAAGCGCGATGCGCCGAACGGTTGCCTGCAGCGGCCTTCAAGTCTGAGCGCGGCTGAACGGCCCACCAGAAAGCGCCGACGGTTCCGGAAAGGGCGACGGCCGCGAGTACAGCGCTAAACCGCGACGCACCGAACACACTCATTGCCGCCATCCGCCGTTCGCACCGATCAACGTCGGGTCACGCCGTCGTCGCACCGGACCTTGCGTTCTCCTCCCGACGCCGGTCTCGCGCTTTTTGTGTCGTCCCATTACGCCGGAAATTCGACCAAAGGCAATCTTCTGCGTGGCCCCGCCGGTCATTGCGCCACCTGCGGCCGGCGCGATGACTCAAATCGTCCGCCGAGCGATCACCCGTTGGGCATGATCCCAATAGAATTGCCGCTCCGGCAAGCGGGACAAGCTTTTTGACGCGGTGCCGCGCCTCTGCATCCGTGGAGCCCGGCAGGTCGCCGTGATATCTTTTGGCTGCTGCGTCCGCGAGGCTGACCCGCGGCGCCAGACGGGGGAGGAACGATTCCAATGAAGCGGCGCGAGTTTATCACGCTCGTCGGCGGCGTGGCGGCTTTGCCGTTGGCGGCCGGTGCGCAGCAGCCCCAGCCATTTTCCGCAATCGACGAGGCGATGCGCGAGGCGGTCGCGCGCAAGGAGGTCGCCGGCGTTGTCGGCATGGCAGCCGATCGCCAGCGCATCATCTATCAGGGCGCCTTCGGCGTTGCGGATATCGGCGACGCGCGTCCTCTGAAGGTCGATGCGCTGTTTCGGATCGCATCGATGACGAAAGCCATCACCTCGACCGCCGCCATGCAACTTGTTGAGCAGGGTCGTTTCGCGCTCGAAGACCCGGTGGAAAAATATCTGCCTGAGTTCGCCAAACTCTCCGTGTTCGCATCCTTTGATGCTGCCACCGGCGCGTATCGGCTGCGCCCGGCGACCAAGGCGGTGACTGTCCGGCACCTGTTCACACACACATCCGGGCTCGGATACCCCTTCACGAGCCCGACCCTGCGGGACTTCAAGCCGCCTGCCGGGGAACAATATCCGGTTGGCCCGCTCCTGTTCGAGCCCGGCGCGCACTGGCTCTACGGCACGAGCACCGACGGGCTAGGCCGCCTGGTCGAGAAGATCTCCGGCCAGCCGCTCGAGGACTATTTCCGCCAGCACATTTTCATCCCGCTCGGCATGGCCGACACATTCTACTTCGTCCCCAAGGACAAGGAAGCTCGCCTGGTGACCGTAAACCGGCGTATCGCCGACGGTTCGATCGTGCGCGACCCCCTCCAGCCTCCGACATCGGGCTTTACGCCCATCGGCGGCGGCGGCTTGGTGTCAACCGCCTATGACTATCTGCGCTTCACGCGGGCGCTGCTCGGCGGCGGAGAGCTCGAAGGGGCCCGCATCCTGTCGGCCAGCACGGTCGTCCTGATGGGCCAGAACCACATTGGCACGCTCGGTGTGCCGGCGCAAAAGACTGCGATCCCCGAACGCAGCGATGATTTCTCGTTCATTGACGACGGCCGCGACAAGTGGGGGCTCGGATTCCTGATCACCACCGACGCCGTCGCGGGCAAACGGTCGGCCGGCAGCCTGAGCTGGGGCGGAATCGACAATACATACTATTGGCTCGACCCCGCGAGAGGCATTACCGGGGTGATTCTGATGCAGTTCCTCCCTTTCGCGGACCGCAAGGCGCTCGCTCTCTACGATGCCTTCGAGCGCGGCGTCTACCAGCTCGCTGACGCCCGGCGCTAGAGATTGGCCGCAGCGAGCTTCGAGCAAATTGGTTGTCATCCCGGCGAGAGCGATCCGGCCCGCCTGGCTGGCGCGAAGCCGGTTGAGCGTCCCTTGTGTCGTTTGCGTCCTGCGCCCCAGCCGCGCAGGTCTTGACCGATAAGGATTGCGCGTTCATCACCAAGTCGCCGGGTTTCTCGGTTTTCGGCTCTTTTCTGGGGCGATCCGATGACTTAAGTGTTGGCGGCTGCGCTGCGTGATACGGCGGCAACACGCCATCCGGATTGAGTGCGGGCGAGGTGCGGGCCGGCCCGGCGGTTTCGCGACGGCTCGACTCGGGCCACAGTCGCCGGCATTGGGAGTTGAGGTATGGAGAAGTTCACGGTTGTAGAGGGAATCGCGGCGCCCTTGAGGTCGATCAATGTCGATACGGATGCCATCATCCCCAAGCAATACCTCAAGACCATCAAGCGAACCGGCCTTGGCAAGGGCTTGTTCGCGGAAAAACGCTACCGCGACGACGGCAGCGAGAACCCCGATTTCGTGCTCAACAGGCCGGCCTATCGCGATGCCAAGATTCTCGTCGCCGGCGATAATTTCGGTTGTGGCTCATCCCGCGAGCATGCCCCGTGGGCGCTTAGGGATTTTGGCATCACCTGCGTGATTTCGACCTCGTTCGGCGATATTTTCTATAACAATTGTTTCAAGAATGGCCTTCTGCCGATCGAGGTCACGCGTGAGGACTTGGAAAAGCTGTTCGACGACGCCGAGCGCGGCGCCAATGCACGCTTGACCATCGATCTCGAAAAGCAGGAGGTCCGGGGCCCCGATGGCGGCGTAATCAGCTTCAAGATCGATCCGCACCGCAAGCACTGCCTCCTGAACGGCCTCGACGACATCGCCCTCACGCTGGTGAAAAAAGACAAAATCGCGAGCTTCGAAGAGAAAGCCAGGGCAACCCGGCCCTGGGCGTAGCGGGTCCGGGTTGCGGTCATACTGAATGCGCGATCGGCGTCATGGCCGGGCTGGCGAGGGCCGCGGGCGCTCTGATCATACGCCCCTGCTGGCAGCAAAGCGCTGACAAAGATTACGTCCGCCCCTGCGATGCTGCGCCGGGCCGTGGGAAGGTGATGCCTTAATTTTACCCGCCGGGGAGTTCTGCGGCAAACTCAATCTCCGAGACTCTTGGTGGGCGCGAACTCTAACATGCGTGCTCCGGGCCGGTGGCGACCGGCTGAGGTTTTCCGGGGCGCCTATGCGCGACCCGCCGACGGCGCATTGACAGAATGCCGGCTTCATAGAAGGTGTAGGCCCGCAAGGAATTGCGCATGACAGACGCCGAATTGGCAACGCCCGGCCCGCCGCATCTTGTTCCGGGACGGACCTGCGGCACCTGCATGATGTGCTGCAAGGTGCCTGCGATCGAGGAATTCGCCAAGCCCCCGGGCGTGTGGTGCCGGCACGCCGTCGCCGGGAAGGGCTGCAACATTTATCCGCACCGGCCGGGATCGTGCCGGGCGTTCTACTGCCTGTGGATGCAGGATGCGAGCTTCGGCCCGGAATGGAAGCCCGAGAAGGCAAAGTTTGTCGTCTATGTCCAGCGAAACGGCGTCAACGTTCAGGTCGCGGTTGACCCGAGCTTCCCGAATGCGTGGACCCGGCCCCCCTATGAAGCGCAGATCCGGCAATGGGTGGCCGACGGCGCCGAGCGCGGTCGTTTCGTGTTCGTGCGTATCGGTTCCCGGATGATCGCCCTTTTGCCGGGGCGCGACGTCGATCTCGGCAGAGTCGATTCCGACGACGAGATCGTGGTGTCGCGCCGGCCGGGCGCCGTCGGCCTCGTCTATGATGTGGAGGTCAAACGCTAAGCCCGCTTCGAACGCCGCTTCACGGCACAGCGCCTTGGTGACGAAGCGCTCCATGCCCAGACGACCTCAGCGCGCTGCCGCCTGACGCGCGCGCAACGGGCACTTTTCGAGGGTCTCACGCCGGTCCGGCCTGCGTAGCCCTTGGCGCGACATTAGCCTCCCCGCGGCAGGGCGACAGGTGCGCCCTTCGCAGCCGCGGGGCGAGCGAGCGACAGTAAGCCTGGTGACGTAGCCGCAGTGCGGGCCGCAGCGGCGCTCTCCACCTCCCTCGCGCGGGGAGGCAGAGCGCGCGCGTTGCTAGAACACGTAGAATGCGGAAAAAATCCCCACGAGGAGCACCGCGACCGTTACCGCGAACCAGAAGCCGAGGCGCCTCTCGATGATCTCGCGGGCAACATCACCGTAACGGCTGAGCAGGAATGCCACGAGATAGAACCGCATGCCGCGAGCCACAAACGAAAACACCACGAAAAGCCCGAGATTGTATCCCGCAAAGCCCGAGGTGATCGTCACAAGCTTGTAGGGAATCGGGGTCATGCCCTTGAGCAGGATGATCAAGCTGCCCCAGTGCGCATAGCCCTCGCGGAATGCCTCGACCTTGTCGCCGAGGCCATAAAGGGAGATGAGCCAGTGGCCGATCGAATCGTAGAGCAGCGCCCCGATCCCATAACCAAGCACGCCGCCCGCGACGGAGGTGAGCGTGCATACCGTCGCGTAGGCCCAGGCATTCATGGGTCGCGCCAGCGACATTGGAATGAGCATGACGTCCGGCGGGACCGGAAAGAAGGAGCTTTCCACGAACGAAACCAACCCCATCAGCCACAAGGCATGGGGCTTGTCGGCGGCGGCGATGCACCAGTCATAGGCGCGCTTCAGCATGGCGCGCCTTGATCTGGGCGATGATTGTGCCCGGAAGTCACGATAAGTGGCACGGAACCTCGCTTGGGTGGCGGGTGTGGCTGATAGCATCGCGGTGCGCTGGCCGGCAAGGTCGCAAAGCGCCTTCCCTGCTGGGAAGGCAGCTGGCGTTTCTGCTTTTAAGTTTGCGTTTGCCGATCCCTGATGCCGCAGGTTCGGGGAGGCGGCAACTGTCCAGCGCGTGACTGCTCCGGCTCAAGCCGGGGCTTGCCGGCAACCCGAGGGCTCCTTCTACGGGGCCGCCCCGGCCGTCACGCAGCTGCGCCGACCCCGCCGTTACGGCAATACGAACCCACGCCGATTGATTTCGCCCTGCCATCGGTCCTGTGCGTTGCGTCGCCGCGATCAGCTTTTTCAGCACATGCGACGGGTGCCGCCTGACCAGGTCCGTCGGTTGGCCCTTTGTGTGGGTGGCGGAAATATACACTGGATTCGACCCTCTCGGATCGACCATGACATAGTCCATGTCAAGGAGCGGCGCCGCGTCTGGCGCCTGCCCGCATTGGGAGCGCAGGCTTGGCGGCCGCGCTCGGGAGGACAAGGTGGCGGACGCCGGCGTGGACACGTTCCCGAAATTGCTGGTGCGCAACGGCGCGCGCTTTGCCGCCCGTCCGGCGATGCGGCACAAGGATTTCGGCATCTGGCACACCTGGACGTGGGCACAAATGCTGGGCGAGGTACGCGCTTATGCCGCAGGGCTCATCCGTCTCGGCCTCACGCGGGGCGACCGCGTCGCCATCATCGGCGGCAACCGGCCGAGGCTCTACTGGTCCATCATGGCGGCCCAGATGCTCGGAGCGATCCCGGTCCCGGTCTATGCCGATGCGGTGGTCGATGAGCTGGCATTCGTGCTCGCCCATGCGGATGTTCGCTTTGCCGTCGTTCAGGATCAGGAGCAGGTCGACAAGCTCCTTTCGGTATTCGAACGGCAGCCGGCGATCGCCCACATTCTCTACGACGAACCGCGCGGGCTGCGCGACTATGATGACGCGAGGCTGCATCCGATCGAACGTGTGATCGATGATGGGCGCACCACCCTTGCGGCCGATGCCGCGCTCGCGCGCAGGCTCGACGCGGAGATTGCCGCCGGCAAGGGCTCCGACGTTTCGATCATCCTCTACACCTCCGGCACCACCGGGGTTTCCAAGGGCGTGATGCTGTTGGCGGGAAGATCGATCGCCGCCGCCTCCGACACGGTCGCGTTCGATCGGCTCGATGAAAACGACACGGCGCTTGCATATCTGCCGCTTGCCTGGGTCGGCGATCATTACCTCAATTACGCGCAAGGATTAGTGGCGGGCTTGTGCATGGCGTGCCCGGAAACGGGCGAGACCGCGCTCGCCGACATCCGCGAGATCGGCCCGACCTTCTTTTTCGCGCCGCCGCGGCTGTTTGAGCAGATGTTAACCCGCATCACCATCCGCATGGCGGACGCCGGCTACCTCAAGCGCGCGCTGTTTCGCTACTTTATCGGCGTCGCGCGCCGCTACGGCGAGAGGCTCGTCGACCGCCGGGCCGTGGCGATCTTCGGCCGCCTGCTTTACATGATCGGCAAGCTTGTGATCTACGCACCCCTCCTCGATGCACTCGGCCTGTCCCGGG
>JASHRR010001395.1 GCA_030037185.1 Xanthobacteraceae bacterium
AGCTCAAAATTGGCCACTCAGGACTTCTGGCCTCCTGACCCGCGCAATTCGGGCAACAGGCGCACAAATTCCGACCCTACCGCAAGCCAGGAGAGGTGGCGGCGCTGCGCCATATGCATTCTGCCCCGGGGCAAGGGGGCAGGTCCCGGGGTCTTGCTACTCCTTCTCCGCCGCCAATTCGCCCGGAAGCGTGGGAAGCTTGTCTGCGTGCGTTCTTCGCTTACCGCGCAGAATCCGGATCATCCGCATCAGCAGTCGAATGTAGCCGGTATCGTAGACTTGCAGATGCCGCTCCAGCTGGCGCCGCGTTTCGATATCGCTCTCCATCACCATCTGATAGGACGCAGTGATCGGATACTCCTCACCGGTATATTGCAGCCAGGCCTCACACAATTGCTTGCGGTACTGGCGGAATTCCTTGAGCTTGCCGATCTCATAAGTGAGGAACGCCAGATAACAGCGGGAATTGTATTCTGACTCGATCTTATTGCGTTTCATGTCATTAAAGTAGAAGCCGAGCGAGCGGCCAATCGCGACAAAAACCAGTCCCATGAGGATTGCCGGGATCCGGCTTCCGGTCTGACTCGCCACCTCGTCCGGCACGAACGCCGCGAGGAGGTGCGCGGACAGAAATCCGGTCAGGCCCAGAATCAACGGACCCAACAGCCGCCAGGCGCTGTTGAGCCAATCGTTGCCGCGCCGCGACCGCCGAATGCTCTCGCGCTGCCGGCGCCGGCGCAGTTGCGCGGCCTTCAGATCCTGGATGTATCGCTCCTTGCGGCGGGCGATGCCGCGCGCCTGCGAAAGCACAATCGCCCGCACGCAGGTGAGATAGGCCTCCTCCGGGGACCCTGGTTCGGCCTGCAGGGCGAGGAATTTCTGGGCTACCAGTCGGGCGTTGGCCTGGGTCAGCTTGTCGCGAAGCGCCGGATCATCGGCCGAATGGATGGCGTAGCCAATGTTGAGCGCCTCATCGACATTCGGCAGCCTAATCTTCGCCTCGGGCGACAGACGCACAGCCGATGCGATGCCCATGGCTCTTTCCCCTTCGATCCCGCTGCAGCCTGTCGGGCGGCTCCACTTTAGCCCGCAATCGGTTCGCCTGGCATGATGGCGAGCTTACGCTAATCCGCTCCAACAGGCTTGCCAAGCACGGCAATTTCCAAACCTATCGCTCGCAAGCTGCCGCACTTCCAGCGGATAGCCGCGGCGCCGGTCGCAGCGGCTTGCGAGAGGCATCGAACGGCCGGCCGGCTTCGGCAGCGTCCTGCGCGCCGACGCAATGGGGCACCTTCGCGTGGCCGAACGGGCATCGCCGCACGCGCCGTGGTCGACGCCGGGACGACCACGCTGTCGCCTTCGCCAGGGCTTTTGGCTTCTCTGCGCTTCCGACGCGATCCGATTCCCCGTCGCGTCAGTCGCACAAGCCGCCACCCAAGCGACGACAGAGGAGGCGGGTGCTGTTTGACGGCCCGGCCGGCAGACGGCCCAGGACGCCAGCGCTGCTCCGCGTTTATCCCGCTATCGCCACCTTCACCCGCTCCGGCGTCAGCGGCAGCTCGCGCATGCGTTTGCCGGTCGCCGCCGCGAAGGCATTGGCGATCGCCGCGGCGGTCGGTCCTTGGGAGGCCTCGCCGGCGCCCAGCGGGCGTTCCTCCGGCCGGTCGATCAACTCGACCTCCACGTTGGGAACCTCCGGCATGGTGAGGATCGGATAAGTGAGCCAATCGCGCGATTTTATCGCGCTCGGACCGAACTTCACCTCCTCGTGCAGGGTCCAGCTCGTCGACTGGATGATGCCACCTTCGATCTGGTTGGCAAGGCCGTCCGGATTGATTATGAGCCCGGAATCCACTGCCGCCCAGGCGCGCGGCACCGAGACTTTGCCGCTGGCGCCATCGACTTCAACGTCGGCGATCACCGCCACATAAGTGGCGAGGTTCTTGTACTTCGCGAAACCAATGCCGCGGCCCTTGCCGCCGCCGCTGCGTTCCCCCGGCTTCCAGCCGGCCTTGTTGGCGACGGTCTCGATGACCGCCAGCGCTCGCGGATCGTTGAGATGCGCACGGCGGAACGCCACCGGGTCGTCGCCGGCCGCGAGCGCCAGTTCGTCCATGAAGGACTCCATCGCGAATACGTTCGCATAGGCGCCGAGCGTGCGCAGCGCCGACACGCGCAGCGGCATCTCCCTGATGAAATGATGCACCACCCGCTGCCGCGGAAAGTCATAGAGCGGCACCGCATTGCGGTCGCCGCCGCCCGCCGGTTGGGGCACGATTTGAGGCGGCGCCGGCTTTTGCGGCTCGGCGAGATACCAGCTCGCCAGCAGATTGTTGCCGCGGGGGTCGGGGCGGGTCGAATGGGTGTTGGTCCAGACCTCGTAATTCCACTCGACGATGCGGCCATCGGCGGCAAGCGCCGCCTTCGCCTTCATCACCATGGCGGGGCCGAACGGCTCCCAGCCGAACTCATCGCCGCGCATCCATTGAAGCCGCACCGGACGGCCGCCGGGGGCCGCCCGCGCCAGCAGCGCAGCATCAAGGGCGACGTCGTCGGCACCGTTATGGCCGTAGCAGCCCGATCCTTCGGCATGAATGCAGTGAATCCGGTCGGGGGGCAGCTTAAGCGCCATAACGAGATTGCCCCGCAGCGGGAAAACGCCCTGGCTGTGGGTCCACACCGTCATTTTGCCGCCGGTGAATTGGGCGACCGCGCAGGAGGGCCCGATCGAGGCGTGGCAGATATAGGGCTTGCGATAGGTGGCCTCGATCACCCGAGCGCCGTCCGGCAGCGCTGCCTGCTTTTCGCTGATGACGTGCGGTTCGTCGGGCAGCGACAGCAGGTGATCGTAAAGCGTGGCCTGGTCGGGCAAGGCGGGTCCGGGCGTCCATTTGGCGGTCTTGCCCAGCGCCTCGCTCGCCCGGATTGCCTGCTCCTCGCGCTCCGCGATCACGCCGAGAAAGCTGCCGTCGCGCACGACGGCGACGACGCCGGGCATCGTTTTGATTTTCGCCTCGTCGATCGCTTCGAGCTTTGCCCCATAGCTCGGCAGGCGCACCACGCGGCCATGCAGCATGCCGGGCAGCCGCAGGTCCTGCACATACGCGGCCCCGCCGGTCACCTTCGCCGGGATGTCGAAGCGTGCAATTGCTTTACCGACGATCCGGTGGCGCGACGGCAGTTTGGGCTTTGCCTTTGCGGTCACCTCGCGGTGCAGGTCGGCGTCGCCGGCCAACTCGGCATAAGTGACCCTGCGTCCATCAGGTGTGCTGATGACGCCATCGGCAACAGCGAGCGTGGAGGCCGCGACGCCGAGGCGCTTTGCTGCGAGATCGAGGAGGATCGCACGCACTTCGGCGCCCGCAAGGCGCAGCGCCACGCCGCCGTTCTCGATCGACTGGCTGCCGGAAGTGAAGCCCTCGTTGGGGGTTTTCTCGGTATCTCCCGAAATCATGTGGACGCGCGCAAGCGGCAATTCGAGTTCTTCGGCCGCGATCTGACTGAGTGCGGTCACGATGCCCTGGCCGAGCTCTACCTTGCCGGTGCATACGGTCGCGCTGCCGTCGGTCGCGATGCGAATCCAGGCATCGAGCATGCGGTTGCGGTTGAGGCTGCCTGGCAGCGCGGCTGCTTGCTGGGCGCAGCCAAGCTTCGGGGCCAACGTGAATGCGACCACGATGCCGCCAAGCCCGGCCGTAAAGTCCCGCCGCGAGATGTGCGCATTCATCAGATCCTCCCGGTTGCTTGGCTGGCCTTGAGCACGGCGCGGATGATGCGACCGCGGGTTGCGCAGCCGCATAGGTTGCCGGCAAGCCCTTCACGCACCAGCGCTGCGGTGGGGTGCGCATGCTGATCGCGCAGCGCCTTTGCCGACATGATCATGCCGCCGATACAGTAGCCGCAGTGTGCGGCTTGCTCGTCCATAAAAGCTTGCGGCAAGGGATGCGGCTTCGCCGCCGTGCCCAGGCCCTCCAGGGCGGTGACCTCGGACCGCCCGACCGAACCGACCTCGGTAATGCACGAGCGCACCGGTTTGCCGTCCACCAGTACCGTGCAGGCGCCGCACTGGGCAAGTCCGCAGCCGAACCTGGCGCCGTTGAGTTCGAGGTCGTTGCGAAGCACGTAAACCAGCGTCGCGTCCGGTTCTGCCGGCAGGCTGCGCATCGCGCCATTCACCTTCAGGCTGACCGCCATGGGCTTCTCCGTGATGGTCCGGCATTCCCGGGTGTCGCGTCTCCTGAAATTTGGCCCCTCCATTTAGCCGCGTAACCGCTGCGGCGTCGAGGCCCCACCGTGATCAATCGCCGGCGCCGATCCCTTGCTTGCCGGTCTAAGGCAGCGTTGAGCGTCAGCGAAACCGGGGGCGCGCGCCGCGCGGCAAGCCTGATCTCCTTCGCACCCACTCGCGAGCGCAACGCCGGGTCGGCGCCGCCGCGATCAACTCACACGGCAGCCGTCCAGGAACAGCCGCACGGCGGCTCGCAGCCGACGTTCCTCCTCGGCAGGCGGTTCGCGGCCGATCAAGAGCGCCACCAGGCGGGGAATGCCAACCACCAGAATGGCGAAATGCTCTGCCGTCAGGTGCGGGTCTTGCAGTGCAATGGCGCCGCGATCCGCATATGTCTGCAGCACGTTGACAATGAGATCACGTGCCCGATTGCGGGCCATAAACAATTTCGCCAGCTCCGGAAAACGGCCGGCTTCGGCAATGAACTGCCGATGGAACGCAAGCGCATCCGGCTGCAGCACAATGTCCAGGAGTTTGCGGCCGAACTCGTAAAGCCCCTGCTCGACATCCTCCGGCAACGGCTCCACCAGCTGCAACGTGCCTATGGCATCCGCCATCAGCCGTTCGATCGCTCCGACGAACAAGGCCGCCTTATCGGGATAACGCGCATAGATAAAACCTTTGGCGACGCCTGACTGGCGCGAAATCTGTTCGACCGAAACGCCATCCCAGCCCTTTTCCAGGAACAATCGAAAGGCAGTCGCCAGCAGGCCGCGGTGGCGCCGCTCCGCCTCTTCCCGCGTCGGCCGGCCTCCCGGACCACGTTTGAACTCGACCGGTTCGAGCGGTGCGTCGGACATTCACTTTTTCCTTATCGTTGCTTTGATCCCTTGCCGCGCTGCGGCAAAAATGCTAATGCAACGATACCGTTCGGTTACAAAAGGTCAAGCCCGTGAGCCGACGTCTGATCGCCGCCACTGTGATACTCTTGGCCGTGGCCGGCGCCGGCTGGTGGTGGACCACGCGCGTGCCGCCGGCGGTGGAATGGCAGGGCTATGCGGAGGCCGATT
>JASHRR010000017.1 GCA_030037185.1 Xanthobacteraceae bacterium
TGTTGCTCACGCAACCGTGGCAAGATCAGTCAAATCGATGCCGCTGCACGTCCCTCCCAGAGGGAGCGCGATGGGGGCCGGACTATGTCGCGACTCACAGGAGATTTGCGCCGTAAAACTGGGCACAAACAGAAATTACGCGACATAGTCCGGCGGGGCAGATAGTGGCGACTATGTCGATCAAGACATAGCCGGCACACAACGGCTGTTCACCTGCTGCGTGCCGGCGTCGATATCAACACGATCCGCGCTTGGCTGGGCCACGTGTCATTGGACACCACGCACATCTATGCTGAGGTCGACCTGGAAATGAAGGCAAAAGCGCTAGCCGTCGTTGATATTAACGGCATGAGCCAGCCATATCGACAACACCTTCGGCCGTCGTTGATGGCCTTCCTGAAAGAGCTGTAGGCCGAAAAGTGCGCCTATTTATGATGCTCTGATTGCCTGGCTAAAGGGGCTGAAACTGGAGCTGACACGGATTGGACTGATATGTTGCGGCCAAATTTATGTTGTCTCCACTGAAGCGAGCCAAGGACGTGGCATTTCCCTAGGCTCGCTCCGCAACGGTTCACTGACGATCTTGCCTTCGCGGACGATTTTGCCGCTGCCATCTACAACGCACACGCTTGAAACTTCCAAAGACACGTCGATTCCGACATAGTGGCTCATGGGTCGTCCCTTGATGATGCTTGGAGCGGGCCTCGCCCGACTCCGTTCGCTTTACGACACCATCAGTTTGAGGGACGACTCCCTTTCGGGGGCTAGGCCCGTTACCCCATCTAGCCCTGCTCTCCTGCCCGTTTACCGCAACGGATCATCTTCGACACCCACGAAATCCGTGGCATTGTCTTTTGTTGCCGGATGCGGGCCACGACCCTGCTTATACGCGATTTCTTCGGCGCGCGCCCCGCGCATCAAGCCCGGATGGCCGTAATTTCCTTCGACACAACGCGGCTCGGTGTAGAACCGGTTCGCTTCCTCGCTCTGCCGGGTGAACTCCTGCTTGACGGTCCACGGACGAGTCCACACGGTTGGATCTTCAATGGTCGCGACGTATTCGATTGAGGTCGGGCCCGTGCGCGCCCAACGCTCGATCAGATGCAGATTCTCGCGGGAGCCCTGGTAGTCGGTCTTCGCACTGAAGTTTGTCACATCGACCACGAGCGTATTGCCCTCCCAGTGGCCGCGCGAGTCGCCGTACCATTGGCGGATGCTGCTCGGCAGGTGTGGACTTCCGTTCATGACGATGTTGCGCTGCCAGCCCTGACCCTGCCCCACGTCGTAGAAAATCGAGATGCCGCCGGGCGTTTGCACGATCCGGCGGAAGCTGCCGGTCGCGGCGCCGAATTCCGGTAGTCCGCCGGTCAAGCAGCGATCCGCCAGCGCGCCATCCTCCGGACCATCGTGCCGGTTCATCCGCACCGTGTTGTAGCGGGGCGCAGGCTCAGCGAGCCTTGGCGAGGGTGTCGGATCATATGTTCCGCCGCTGCAGGCCACTGATTTCGACTTGCAGGTCTCGGTCGCCTGCAGCAGGGCGAGTCTAAACTGTCGATCGGCATTGGCGATTTTCTGCCCCTGGGGCGTCATCGAGGGGATTCGCCCATTGGGGGGATCGACGATCAACGAGGTGCGTATACCGGCGTGCTTGTATGACTGGAACAAGCCGTTATACGCGCCGGCGACATCGAGTTCGGTACCGCGCTCCACACGCTTGTCGCGGCGTAACAATGCAGAACGTTCCCGATCCAGTTCTTCCCGCTGTGCCGCTGTGAAAAACTCCTGGTTTGCATATTTCGGCGAGCGTTGCAGGGGCGTGTCCGTCTCATCGGTCCAGATGCCCTGCAGATCGGGTTCACCCCATGGCGTTTTCACCGCCGAATCCTCTGCCGCGACGGATTTTGCCGGCGTCTGAGCTGTTGCTGGCGGACCGGAAAGAGCGACGACGGCGGCTCCAGCAAGAACGCCCCTTATCATTGAGCCTGAGAAGCGATCGGGCATGATGATCTCCTTTTGCCTTGCAGCGCCTGTTACTGCGGCGGATCGGATCTGCTTCAATAAATCCGGTGATGTCGTCCTCGGTGCCGGAGCCGAATGCGTCTGTACACGCGGATTCGCTCCCTCGACTTTGGAAGTCGAATGCGACATCGCATGCATCCTGCCGCCACTGCCAGACAGAGGAATGTTCCAGCCACCTCGCAAGGACCTCAACGGTGGCACCATTATCATTAAGGACTAGCCCACAGTCCAGCGGAATGAGATATCCTCAATCTACGGCAATAACACGTTGCTGATGCAGCAACGCGATCGAGCGCAATTGGTCGATTTCGATTGCGTATGCCCCCGGTGGAAGGCTTCCAGTTCGATTGCAACGAAGCGATCGCTGCCGGCACGCATGCTGCAAACCTTTGCGTTTGCGGCTCACTACGGCTCTGCGGAGCCTAGCGTCGAGGGCTGGGTGCCGATTGTTTTAGGCGAATGATCTCGATGTGGCTGGCACCACATGGCGCCGACAACCACCGGCGCAGGTATTGAGCGAGGGAATCTCCCGCCGCTAGGGATGCCGAGCTTATCAACCTTCCCAAACACGATTCTTAGGAGACGGTCATGAGCCGAAGCGTATCCGTGGCGCCCACTAAACCAGGACGGTAGACGGATGCGAGGCGCGAACCGACGAACACCAGCTGGGATCATACGAAGTCCTCGCTTAGATCACCGGACTAAGCAGCACTCCGATCGCCGATTAAAAGCAATGCGCGAGTCGCCCTAAGCTGCATCTTCGTTTTGGTGAATGCAGGGCTGCATCAAAGGCTTTGACCGCAGCAGCGCTAAACGCCTTGATCGCCTTTTCAGGATCGGTCTTGGCCATTTCTATCGCCAATGACTCAAAATCACTTATCCCGATTGCGAAATCGTTGTTGCGTTCGCGAGTACGGGCATTGGACGACACCTCAATGAGTCCGACAACCAATTAGGGCGCTTTGGTTGCCACAAACCCCCATCGACCGGCCGTCAAGTAGTGACCGTGGGTCGCTGCGCCAGCCGGGCGATCAATCAACTCACTGCCGTGGCGTTGCACTGTCATCAAGCTTGCCATCATCGGTCGGCACCTTCACGCCCCAGGTGAGCCCGGCTCGCTTGGCCTTAAACCGATGGTGCGGGCGCGATGATCGTCAATGCCAATGGCACCGGGATGTACCAAGGTCGTGGTTCACCTGGAAATCGACGTTGCTCCACCGCAGCGCAATGAGCTCCGAAACTTAAAACCCTGACTCGGCTCGGCACACCGCTAGTCTCATCTGCCTCGCGGCTTAGCAAGAGCAACGTCCAGCAAGCAGGCGGGTGCCGCTCACCATCTTCCGGGCCCGCTCCAGCAATTTGTCCGGCAATGACTTCGCGCCTCACCTCGGGCTGGTCGGCAATATCAAAAGCTTCGCACATCGCTGCAACAGCTTCAGCGTCGAACGCCCCGGTCGCATGAATGAATCAATTGGCATAATCGCTCCACAGCAGCAGAGCGCGCCCATGCCAATAATAATAGGAACTTCAGGATTAATTAGCCTTAACGCGCAAAATCAGTGCGCGGATCACCTTCAGGTCCGGTGATAAGCCCTGGCATAGCCCAAGCGGCCGGCGCCCGGTTGACGGTACCATCGCGCGCGGAATCGCGCAGCTGATGCGGCTAGGCAGGTTCCGCCCGGTGCATTGCAAGTCGATCCCAGCGCAGGATAAGCGTACGCTGCTCACCGCGCGCAAGCTGGTGCAGGTAAAACTTCATGACATCGAGATGAGTTTGCGGGGCATTCTGCGTGGCTTCGGCCTCAAGGTTGGGCCAACCACGCCAGCGCGCTTCGAAGGGCGGATTCGCGAACTCGTTGCTGGGCATCCGAGCCTGCAGGCGATCGCGCAGGGCCTGTTGGCGGTACGTGTCGCGCTGCGGCGAGAGTTCGACCACTTCGAGAAGCAAGTGCTCGCCGTGACCCGCTGCGATACGCGGGCGCGGTTGTTGATGTCCGTGCCCGGCGTCGGTGCCATCGTCTCGCTTACTTTCGCCGCGGCGATTGATGACCCGGCACGCTTCAAATCATCGAAGCAAGTCGGGCCCTATTTCGGCCTGACGCCAACCAAATACCAATCCGGCGAGACGCACATCGATGGCCGCATCTCGAAAATCGGTGATGCATGGGTGCGCGCGGTTCTTTACGAGGCCGCCAACATCATTCTGACCAAGCCACTCAAGGGTCGCACGGCGTTGAAAAGCTGGGCGATGAAGCTCGCCAGGCGGAGCGGGATGAAGAAAGCCAAGGTGGCGCTGGCCCGCAAACTCGCCGTCATCATGCATCGGATGCTCGCCGATGGCATCAGCTTCCGTAATATCGTAGCGGTTTGAGTGGAGGTTGCGGATGATGACGCAAAGACGTCGCGACGCGACCAATCCAAGAAGGCTGCCGTTCCATCAATCCGGCCTTATCAACCTCACCGTAGAAGAGGAGCGATTACACTGTTTCGGGCGGGTAATGACACCAGCCTTCCCGAGCGAGGTCCCGACGCCGGGACGATGGATCAGGTCAGGCAGCAAGTTGGGTCGTGGCACCCGACCACGCGTACCTAGATAGGTCGACCTATCCTCTCAAACCCCATCAGGCGGCGGCCAGCGCGCCGACCCCGGACAGAAGCACGACCCCGGCGGAACGGATGACTCGCGAGTGGAGAGATGACCTTGACAAACCCCGGCCCGTTACAGAAGCTCAACTTAGGCGGTGGCATGCGGTCGTCGTATGGCTAGGCGACGTGCTTTGAAATTTGATAACACCTTCCTTCTTGCTGGCCTTCTGCGTCGCATAGGCGTCTGCAACCGTGCAATACAACGGAAACGGCCTGGGCGGTCAGGTCAAAATCCCAACAACGGTCCCGCGCTTCCTCGCCATGCCTAAAGGCAGGGGCCTGCGCGCGGAGGTTCCGGAATGGGCATGTAAGGATCGCACAGGCTGGGCCAATACCGGCCATTGGAGCGTCAACACAGGGCCATTGGGGGATGGCGCCACTAGTACGATGCCGCGATGCGATGACAGAGGAAATTGATTGGTTTCTCCGGAAGGCAGAATTTGCATCTCAAATTGGGAGCCGCGCAAGCCACCAGCGTTGACCGCATCCGTCATGAGGCGGACAATCAACAAAACGATTCTCGAAGGATTCGCGCAGGATCCAGGAGAGTGAGAAGAGACTCAAAGATCGGGAGGACGACATGACACTAAAACTCACAAAACTCGCAGGCGCGTCCACATTCGCACTTGCGCTCGCCACGTTGCCATCGGCCGGTGCCGAGGAACCGCTGGCCATCGCCAAGCAGGGCTACTTCTTCGTTGGCGGCAAGTATGTGAGGGTCGGCGCCAAGCAGGTGCTGAGCGGTCAGGCCTACGTCGAGTACCAAATTCCTGCGCGTCTCACGCAGCCCTATCCGCTGGTGATCGTTCCCGGCGCGGCACAGACCGCCACCAATTTCACCGGCACGGCCGACGGACGCGAGGGCTGGGCGCAATTCTTCCTACGCCGCGGCTATGCGGTCTATATCGTCGAGCAGCCCGGCCGCGGGCGCTCCTCCTACCAGCCCGACACCGATGGACCGCAGGCCTTTCCGCAGCTCTTGTCGGTGCAGCAGCGTTTCACGGCCTCGGAGAAATATTCGCTGTGGCCGCAGGCGCGCCTGCACACCCAATGGCCCGGAACCGGCCAGCCTGGCGATGCGACGTTCGACCAGTTCTTCGCTTCACAGGTGCCGTTCGTGCAGAAGCCGGAGGTCACCCAGGCGCTCAACCGCGACGCCCTTGTGCCATTGATCGACAAGCTCGGGCCGATCGTCCTGATGACCCACTCGCAGTCGGGCTCATATGGGCTGCTGGCGGCCGACCAGCGCCCCGATTCCATCCGGGCGCTGCTTCACGTCGAGGGCTCGGCGCCGCCGGTTCACGACATCGAGATGCTCGGCGCGCCCGACTGGTTCCGCGACGGTGCCGTGAGCCGCCCGTGGGGCCTGACGGCAATCCCGATCACCTATGCGCCGCCGGCCCCCAACGCGTCCGACATGGCTTTCGAGCAGCAGGAAAAGGCCGATGGTCCGGACCTCGCCAAGTGCTGGCTGCAGAAGGCGCCGGCAAAGCAGCTCGTCAACCTCGCCAAAATACCGATCGCGGTTGTGCATGGTGAGGCATCGTTCTATGCGCCCTACGCGCATTGCCTCATCAAGTATATGGAGCAGGCAGGGGTACATCCGACCTGGCTCAATCTCGGCGCCATAGGGATCCGCGGCAATGGCCACATGATGATGCTAGAGAAGAACTCGGACCAGATCGCAGACCTCATGGAAAAATGGGTGAGCAAGGTGGTGTCAGAGAAGGCCGCGGCACCGGCATCGCGGTAGTCGCGTGCAGGCAGGGTCGAGCCACCACGATCCGGCCTGCCCCCGACCCGTGGATTGTCTTATGGTCGCTGTCAAATCGGCGCTCGGCCCGAGAAGTGTTCCGCGCCGTTGATCGCAACATGCCGGCGCGCCCGGCCACGCAATGGGAGCACCACATGGCACGTTTCTCCGCAATTCGCATTCCCTCTACGTCGAAGACACCCAAGAGCGCGCCAGGTAACGTCATCCGCGCGGCGTTGGCCGCCATCCTGGCATCGGCCGCACCGGCTTTCGCAGCAGACGTGACGCCAGAGCGGCTCCTCAATCCGGACCGCGAGCCGCAGAACTGGCTGATGAACCACCGCACCTATGACGGCCAGCGCTTCTCGCCACTTGCGCGCATTGACAAGAGCAACGTCAAGAACCTGAAGCTCGCTTATGCGGTCCCCCTCGGCGGATCAACCGGTGACGAATGGCTGGAGGCGACGCCGTTGTTCGAAAACGGCTTTATTTACGTCACCGATTCGTGGGGCGTGCTCTACAAGATCGATGCCACCTCGGGCGAAGCCGGGCAAATCGTTTGGCGCATGGTGCCGCAGCAGGAGCGGCAGGCCAACAATCGCGGCGCCGCGCTGTGGGGCAATCTCGTCATCTCGCCCGCGAACTGGCCAGCGCGCATCATCGCCACCGACAAGCAAACGGGTCGGGTGGTGTGGGAAACCAACGTGAGCTTCGATACACCGCAACTGCGCATCACGGCGGCACCGCTTCCCATCAAGGACAAGATCGTCATCGGCGCATCGGGCGGCGACAGCGGCGTGCGTGACTGGATGGCGGGGCTCGATGCCGCCACCGGCAAGCTGCTCTGGCGCAAATTCACGATTCCGGCGCCCGGCGAGCCCGGCAGCGAGACCTGGAAGGATCGGAACAACGCTTGGCAGACCGGCGGCGGCGCGGTGTGGGTCACGGGTACCTACGATCCCGACACCAACCAGACGATCTGGGGCACCGGCAATCCCGTGCCGATGTTCGATCCGTTCTACCGGCCGGGTGACAATCTCTACACCAACAGCGCAATTTCCTGGGACCCCGACAGCGGGAACATGAACTGGTATTTCCAGTACACGCCCGGCGACCTGTGGGACTATGACGAGGTCGGCACCCATATCATGATCAACAGCGAGGTTGCCGGGCAGCCGCGCAAGCTGATCACGCATTCGGCGCGCAATGGACATCTCTACAC
>JASHRR010001396.1 GCA_030037185.1 Xanthobacteraceae bacterium
GTCGGCGAACTGGGTTCCGCGGCTTGAACCCGTTGCGCTTCCAGGAGCAACGGCGCGCGGCGCGGTTCAGAGGCCGGCGGCGCGCCGCGACTCGCCTCCGAAGGTGGCGGCGTTGGCGCGGCAGACTCGATTTCGTCCTCAGGCGACGTGTCGGGTTCGGAGGCCGAGCTTCGCCGGGCCGGGGACGATCGCACCGATTGCATGGAATCCACCATGGCTTCCCTCGCGGTGCGAGCGGGCGGTTCGGGAACGGTGGCGTCGAGGTCGCCAGTGGCGCGCAAAGTGCGCGCTGCCGGTTCCAATGGCAGCGCCCAATCAGCACTATCGGTCGACATCGCGTGGCGCGACGTGCTCTCGGGAATTGGACGCGGCTCACGAGAGAGCGCGGTGCGGGTAATGTTGGACTCTACGACGATATCGGTGGGACCGCCGATCATCAGCAGGTGCTCGACATTGTCCCGCTTGATCAGAACCAGCCGGCGGCGGGCGTCCACGGCAGCTGCATCGATCACGGCGAGCCGTGCTTGCCGGCCGCGCGGGCCGAGAGGGCTCAGCGGCCCGACGCCGAACCTGCGCCAGAGCAGGGTGCCTGCGCCGATGAGGCCCAGCACAAGCACGAATGCAATAACGAATCTCCCGGCGTCCGGCATCCCCCCAAACAGTAGTTCCATTGATGTGCTCCGTATCCCCACAGCGCGGCCAATGAATCCCCGCAGCGCGACGAATGAAATTTGACTTCGATTCGGACCGGGTTAATGGCGCCGGGCATATTTCCCTCGCACCCCTCCCTTACTTCCCGCCCCGCGGGGAGTACACGACGAATGCTCGAAAAACCCGAATTTTTTCGCCCCGGCTCACGCGCTCATCTCGCGGCATGCGTCGGTAGGCCGACCCGTCTAACGTTTCATTAACCATGCGCTCGGCAAGCTCTGCTTAGCGGACAAACGCCGGCAAGCCAAGTACGCCGAACCTGCAGGCAGGATAGCCTATATTGGAACTTTTTCATGGTATCGCACATTCGTGGTGTGGATCCTCCCCAATGTCACAATTCGGACGCCCGGTCTATCGCACCAATTTACGCAGCCGCCACCGGGGCGATCCCGCAGTCGGCCAGTCAGGTCAAGAGCTGGTCCGCGGGAGCGATCAATCGACCGTCATCGAACCTTTGGGGTGCGGGGCGCAGATTTCGTCTATGTCGTGCCAGGCACCGAGCACGCTGATCAAAGGCGACGAGGCGCGTGTCTGTCAGGCATTCGTGAACATGAAGCTATTGACGAGTCGAAGCGCCTGCGCGATGTCGTCAGGTCGTGCGCACCACCGGCATGTTTCGTTTCCGCCCGCTGGTGAATAAAGTTCAGTCCGCGCTGTCGCCAGAGACCTATTCTCCGCGCGCTACAGGAGACCTCGGCGAAGACGGCCAGCTGTACCGACCTTCTTGCAATGGCGTGCACAAGAGATGCTTTCCCGAGCCTCAGCCTTGAACGACCACGCCGTAGACCCCAGCCGGTCGCTCCCGTGCGTGCTGAGTTCAACCTTTGCTCCAGGGGCTGACCACGCCAATTCCCAAGGCATCAAAAGCCGAAACATTGCGCGCGATCTATCCAGCGTCCCGAGCGGATGGCCGCAGACCTGTCAGCGCGCCGCGAGACGGCCCCATGTGTCGGCGGTTTCGGCATCAACTGGCAGCACGCGTTCCTCAAACCGCGCGGCAATTGCTCCTTCATCCCCGTATCAAGCCGGTTCCGTCGGCAGCCCGAAACGGCGGGTCTGGCGCTCCCATTCCTCCGCCGAGACGACCACGGCGCTACGGCCGTTTTTCGTGATGGTGTGCGGGCCGCTGACACGGGCCTTTTCGACAACGACTGAACCTGTTTTCGCCCCGGCGGCTGATGTGATCGGGTGGAATTTCCCACAGCCGCAGAGCACCGCAGCTGCTACTCATGCGGCCCCTCGGCTCGCCATTCGGGACAGTCCCGCAGCCGGAGAGAATCATTTAAGGAGAATCACCGAGCATCCGCCCGGGAGGTGCTGTTGCACCGGCCCGGGCGACTGGGGCGCCGGGCAAAAACGGCCGTCGCGCGCGAGGGCCGCTTGGTACGAGGTCCGTCATGGCAATGCAGGGCCTGAGCACGACACTAGGAGAGCGTAGCGAACGCCGGGGCAGCATTGCCCTGGTGCTGCTGGTCGCCGCCGGCCTGATTGCCGCTGCCGCCGGTCTCATGCTGGTGGGCCGCAATCAAGCCGCCTCCTACGTGATATTCCTGCTCGCCATTCTCGGCATGATCGGCGTTTTCTCCCTGTTCGCCCTCGCGGCTGGGGTGCTGCGGATTTCCGCGCGGGAAGCTTCCGACTCGGTGCTCGAGCATGTGGTGGAACGTGCCCAGGAAGGCGTCGTGGTGACCGACGGCAACGGGCGCGTCCTCTATGCGAATGCGGCCTACCGGGCATTCTCGGGTGCAATCGGAATGCATGATGTCCGTCCGATCGAGCGCGTGTTTGTCGGCGATCCGGATGTCTCGGAGACAATCTATCGCCTGCTGAAGGCAAGCCGGGACGGCAGGCAGCTTCAAGAGGAGGTGCGGATCCCCGCTTTTCGTGGTGAGCCCGCGCGGTGGCTCCGCCTGCGCGTGCGTCCGCTCGAGGCCGCAAGTGACCCTGTCGCGACAAGGAAAGCCTCGGTGTGGACCGTTGCCGACGTGACCCGCGACCGCGAGCGTCAGGAGAACGTGTTCCAGGAGCTGCAGCACGCAATCGACTATCTCGACCATGCGCCCGCCGGCTTCTTCTCGATGGATGCCAATGGCGAAATTGGCTACATCAATGCCACGCTCGCGGGCTGGCTCGGCTACGATCTCGCTCAGGTTGGCGCGGGAGGGCTGAGACTCGCTGATCTCCTACCTGGCGACGGCGCGGCGCTTCTGACCGCGCTGCCGGCGCATCCGGGCGAGGTGAAGACCGAGATTCTCGATCTCGACCTACGGCGCCGCGACGGTCGCCCTTTCCCGGTGCGGCTGTATCACAAGATCGCATTTACGGCCGATGCCACCCCGGGCGCGTCACGCACGCTGGTGCTCAACCGGGCCGGCGGCGCCGGCGCCGATCCGTTGCGCGACGCCGAAGTGCGCTTCATGCGCTTTTTCAACAATACCCCGATGGCGATAGCGACGGTCGATCGCAAGGGCCGCATTGCCCGCAACAACGCGCTGTTCGCGCACCTGTTTCAGAACGTGCTCAAGGGTGAACTGCCGCCGCAAGGGCGCACCATCCGCGGCGTGGTGGCCGAGCGCGATCGTGCCGAGCTCGACAGGGCGCTCGCGGCAGCGGGCAGCGGCCAGGGCGGCATCGCGCCGATCGATGCGGCGCTCGCGGGTGAAGGAAAGCGCTGGGCGCGGTTCTACGTAACGCCGGTCGAGGATGCCGAACGCGATTGCGAGGCCGCGATCGTCTATGCGATCGAGACCACCGAGCAACGTCTGCTGCAAGATCAGGCCGATCAGGCGCAAAAGATGGATTCGGTCGGCAAGCTCGCCGGCGGAATCGCGCATGATTTCAACAACCTGCTCACCTCCATTATCATGGCGGCCGACTTCTTGCTCGATGCCCACAAGCCCTCCGATCCGTCTTTCCGAGATATCAACCAGATCAAGCAGGACGCCAACCGGGCCGCCAGCCTGGTGCGCCATTTGCTCGCGTTCTCGCGCCGGCAGCCGCAGCATCTTGAAGTGATCGATCTCGGCGAGGTCCTGTCGGAACTCTCCGCGCTGCTGCGCCGGTTGATCGGCGAGTGGATAACGCTTGGGCCCGTCGAGCGCTCAAGCGACCTCTGGGCCGTCAAGGCTGACCAATCCCAATTCGAACAGGTGATCGTCAATCTTGCGGTCAATGCCCGTGACGCCATGCCCGACGGCGGTAAATTGGTCTTGCGGGCCGCGAATATCACTGCCGCGGAGTCTCGGCATCTGGCCGCCAAGAGCGTACCGGCGGGTGAATACGTTCTCGTGGAAGTCAGCGATACCGGGACCGGTATTCGCCCCGACATCATTGATCACATCTTCGAGCCGTTCTTCTCCACCAAGGAGGTCGGCAAGGGTACCGGGCTTGGCCTCTCCACCGTCTACGGTATCGTCAAGCAGACCGGCGGCTTCATCTATCCCGAATCGACAATCGGGAAGGGCACGACTTTCCGCATCTTTCTGCCCCGCCATGTTGCGGGGGGCGACCCTTCGACAGGCACTCAGGAAGCAGCGCCGGCTGCAGGCTCGCAACACAATGTCCCTGCCCGTGCCGGCAAGTTGGCGGCGAATCCCGCGGACGACACCGGGCAGGGCACGATCCTGTTGGTCGAAGATGAAGAGGGCTTGCGCGGTCTTAATGCGCGCGGACTGACCTCCCGAGGTTATACCGTGCTCCAGGCAGCCAACGGCTTTGAGGCCATCGAGGCATTCGACAGCTACTTCGGCAAGATCGATCTCGTGGTTTCCGACGTGGTCATGCCGGAGATGGACGGGCCGACGTTGATGACCAAGCTGCGCAGCCGCGATCCTGACGTCAAAATCATTTTTGTATCAGGCTACGCCGAGGAGGCCTTTGAGAAGAACCTCCCGGAGGGCGAGAAGGACAGGTATAATTTCCTCGCAAAACCTTTCACTCTGAAGCAACTCGTCGCCGCGGTGAAGGAAAAGATGGGCAAGTGATCGAATTCAACCGAGTGCGGGCGACCGGCAACCGAGGTTGGACGGGCTCGACGAACAACACCCAAGTGACGCCGATTCAAGTTCGCCCGGCTGCTCAACCTCGTCCGCAGCGTGCGCGGGCAGGAGCGGGGCAAGCGCGGCCCGAAGCCCGCCGCCCTGCACGTCCCGCGAAGTCGAACGCACCGGCAAGAAAAGCCACACCAGCCCCCGGCGTCAAGGTGAACGTCGCCACTATGCTCAAGCGTTGGCGGGCAGTCTCCCGAGGTGCTGCCGGCAATCCCTTATGAGCGCCTAACCCGCAGATCGAACGGAAGATGCGGCGCCGCTCCATCATCCTCAAGAACGGGCGTCGGATGGAGCGCAACTGCCTCAACCGATCGCCACGGCGATGCCGGACAACCCCGTCGCGGTCGGCTACAACCTGCCTCCGCGTGGCGGATTTTATTGCGCCTCGTCCTCGCCGCGACCTCAAAATCGACCAGGGCGCGAAAGACGACCCTTCACGGGCGACCAACGGCGCGTCGATGCTGCGCCGTCGCGCCCGCCGCGGTGAATACCCGCAAGCTGTTAACGGGGGCTGCGGCTTGCGGGTGGAGTTTTTCTTTCCCATCCCCGTAGGTGTAAGTGAGGACGGAGAAAGGAGCACGCGTTAATAGTTCCCGAGCAGCCTCGCCTTGCGGGGATCAAACCGGCGATCGTAGATGCACTGAAAGGCGATGTAGTCACCGGTGGCGTGGCGGACGCTGGTGATGCCGGCGAACCGGTTCCAACGCGCGCAATGTGCGGCTGCGAGGTCCCTGTAGGTTTGGTCGGTCTCCGGCGTCCACTCAATGATGCCGCCGGTGTCGTTTCCGGTCAGGCCGGGGCCCGGACCCGTGACGCCCGCAAAGGCAGCGTCCGCACAGGCGGCAAATGATGTCAGAACCAGCGCAACTGCAGGTATCCAGCGCATGGGAGAAAGTCCCTGAGGAAGGCCACGTTGTTTTCGCCCCTGTGCCCGCTTGCCGCGGAGCACAGGGAGGAGAGATTTGTCCGCCATTACGATCCGCATTTCAAGCATCAGCGGCGACAAATGCAAGATTTGAGCACGATGGCGTTTTTCGCGTTCGCTTTCGACAGCAACTGCGGCAATGCTGCGAGGGCCGCGGCGCTCACGCTGCCCCCAGTATCCGCACGAAACTCCTGCGCACGCGCTGTTGCGTCTCGGCGAGGTGGGCCTCGAGCGTGGCGAAGTCCGGCACGTCGGCCGCGCGGGTCAGAAGCTCGGTTAGCGCCGTGCCGCCGGTTTTGGGGTCGAACGGCGCCGCTTCACACAGGCGCAGGATCTGGCCGAGATCCTGATAGAGGCGGGTTGCCGGCCTCAGCACCTCGGCATCCTCGATCGCCAGAATTCCTCCTCGCAGCGCCTTGTCGAACACGGACGCCGTTGTAGGGTCGAGGATGTCCGGCGCTGCCGCCGCGTGCGCGAGTTGAAGATATTGCGCAATGAACTCAAGATCGATGAGGCCGCCGGCGGCGTATTTGAGGTCCCAATGCGCGTCGTCGCCCTTCTCGGCCGCGATGGCGCGGCGCATATTGACGACATCGCACGCCAGCGCCCGCACATCGCGCTGGATGCGCAAAACATCGCGGATGACGGCCTCGACCCGGCCCGCAAGCGCCGGCGCGCCCGATATCACACGGGCACGCGTCAGCGCCAAGTGCTCCCAGGTCCAGGCCTCGCGGCGCTGGTAGCTCTCGAAGGAGGCAACCGAGGTCGCGACCGGGCCGGAGCGCCCGGACGGTCGCAGCCGCAGGTCGACGTCGTAGAGGCGGCCGTAGTTGGTCCGGGTGGTCAGCGCACTGATCAGCCGCTGGGTCAGGCGAGCAAAATAATGGGTTGCGTGGAGCGGCCGCTCCCCATCGGAGTCCGGATGGGCAGGATCGAAGTCATAGACCACGATCAAATCAAGGTCGGAATTCGCCGTCATCTCGCGGCCGCCGAGCTTGCCCATGGCGAGCACGACGGCATCACCCGGGCGCACTTGCCCGTGGCTTGCCCGAACGATCTCGGCGACCTTGGCATGAAGCGTCCGTACGGTTGCTTCCGCGACCGCCGCGAATGCCTCGCCGGCCTGCTGCGCCGACACCGTGCCGGAAAGAATGCGGGCGCCGATCAGGAACGCCTGCTCCTGGGCGAACCTGCGCACGCGATCGAGGAAATCCTCGTAGGAGTCCGCCTCAGCAAGCGAAGCTGCGAGAGAAGCCGCGAGCCGTTCCGGCCTCGGCACCGCGCCGAAAAAGGCGGGGTCAATCAGGGGATCGAGCACATCCGGATGCAGTGCCAACGTGTCCGCGAGCCGCGGCGCTGTGCCCAGCACCCGCGCCACCAGTGCCACCAGATCGGGATTTTGTCGCAGCAACGAGAACAGGCGCGCGCCGCCGTGGAGATTGCCAAGGAAGCGGTCGAAGGCGGCGATCGCAGCGTCGGGCTTGTCCGCCCGCGCGATGTGGTCGATGAGGAGCGGCACCAGCTCCGCCAATTGTGCCTGCGCGGTGTCGCCTTTGACACCGCGCGGTTCCCCGGCAAGCCAGCGCCGTATGGTCCGCGACACACCGAGCGGATTGCCGAAACCCATCTCGCTGAGTTTCGCCAGAGTTTCCTTGGCGTCTGCCTGGCGCGGGAACGGAAGGCGCCGGCGTCCGGCCGCGCCGGGCGGGGCGTGCTCGAACAGGCTTGCATAGTGGTTCTCCACTGCCTGCAAATGCCTGAGCAGCACCGCTGCCAGCGCATCGCGGTCCTCATAGCCGAGAAATCTGGCGAAGCCGTCAAGCTCGTCACGCCGCGACGGCAGGGTATGCGTCTGTTCGTCAGCAACCATCTGCAGACGATGTTCGACAGTGCGCAGGAACCGGTAGGCATCTTGCAGGTCGCTGCACGTCGCCTCGTCGATCCAGCCGCCGTCGGCGAGCGCGCGCAGCGCAACCAGCGTTTCCGGGCTTCGCAACTGGGGATTCCGGCCACCGGCGATGAGCTGCTGGGTCTGGACGAAAAATTCAATTTCGCGGATACCCCCCCGACCAAGCTTGATATTGTGGCCTTCGACCGCGACCACGCTGTGACCGCGATAGGCGTGGATTTGGCGTTTCATCTCGTGAATGTCGGAGAGCGCGACAAAATCGAGGTATTTGCGCCAGATAAAAGGAGAGAGATTGGCGATGAACGCCGCCCCTGCGGCGCGGTCGCCGGCACAAATTCGTGCCTTGATTAATGCGGCGCGTTCCCAGTTGCGCCCGCGGCTTTCGTAATATTCGAGCGCGGCCGGCACTGAAATCGCAATCTGGGTCGACCCCGGATCCGGCCGCAGGCGCACGTCGACCCGGAACACGTAACCGTGCTCCGTGCGGTGCTGCAGCAGCCGGATCAACTGGCGGCTCAGGCGCACGAACAACGGCGCGGTCTCGGCGGTCGATGCGGCTGTTTCGGGATCAAAGAAGATGATGAGGTCGATGTCGCTCGAATAGTTGAGCTCGAAGGCGCCCATCTTGCCCATGGCGAGCACGAACAATCCGCAACCGCTCTCCGGATTGGCCGGATCCGGCAAGGCGAGCTTCCCGGCGCGCGCCGCGTGGCGCAGCACATGACGCAGCGCGGTCGCGACCGCGGTATCGGCCACCTCCGTCATTGCCGCCATCACCCGCATCACGTCCCACACACCGCCGATGTCTGCCAAGGCGATCAGGAGGGCGGCTTCGGCCTTCATGATGCGCAAGAGCCGCATCGCTTCCGCATCCGTTGCCGCTGGCGGCAGGTTTGCGGCGGCGCCACGGATCTGCGCCAACCGTTCGTCGGGACCGGTCTCCAGCAGCCGCACGAGCCGCGCCGGATCGGCACGCGCAAGACCCCACAGATAGGTCGAAGATGACGCAATCGCGTCGATCAGGGCACGAGCCGCCGGGTGTGCTGCCATCATCCGACAAAGCGCGCGCACAGGCCCGCAACCGGCGCGCTCGTTGAGCCATTCATCCACCCGGGCGCGCCCGGCATCAATGGCAAGAGCCTCAAGCGCGGTAACGCGCGATACCAAGCTGCGGCGATCGGCCGAAACCGTCACGCAGCCTGCTGGGGCAGAGCGGCGGCGCGTGGCAGCGATATCCGTGCCCGCAGTCCCGGCGCATTGTCCTCAAGCTTGAGTTCGCCGCCGTGAAGCCGCGCCACCGCGGAAACCAGGCTCAAGCCGAGCCCGCACCCTGGCAGCGAGCGGCTGCGCTCCAGCCGCACGAAGCGACCGACGACGCGGGAACGGTCATCCTGCGGGATTCCGGGGCCGTGATCGCTGACCGTGAGTACGATTCGATCCTGTTCGGTAGAGGTCCTGACAACAATTCCGCTGCGTTCGCCGTTGACCGCGCCTGAAGACTCCGACGTCGAAGGCGCAGCGTATTTGATGGCGTTGTCGACCAGGTTGGCGAGCGCCTGGCTGACAAGCTCGCGATTTCCTTTCACGGCAGCATGCTGCTTCGCCTCGACCTCGAGCGTGAGCCCCTTGTCCTCGGCAAGCGGCTCGTAAAGCTCGCCGACGTCGCGCGCGACCTCGGCGACATCGAACTCGGCCATCCCCTCGCGCACCTCTCCGGACTCCGCCCGCGCGATCATCAGCAGGGCATCGAAGGTGCGGATCAGACCTTCCGATTCCTCGATGGTATCCTCTAGCACGCGGCGAAATTCGGCTTCGGATCTGGCAGTGCGCAGCGCTGCCTCGCAGCGGTTGCGCAAGCGTGTTAGTGGTGTCTTGAGATCGTGGGCAATGTTGTCGGTGACCTCTTTCAGGCCGCGCATGAGCGACTCGATGCGCTCCAGCATGGCGTTGAGATTGTGCGCGAGGCGGTCGAACTCGTCACCGCTTCCCATGACCGACAGCCGGCCCGACAGGTCTCCGGCCATGATGGTCTGCGCGGTACCGGTCATGGCATCGACACGCTTGAGCACGCGACGGCTCACAAAGATGCCACCGACGATGCCGAGCACGATGACAATCGCGACCGACCATCGCCCGGCCAAGGCCACAATGTGAAGCATCCGCCCGCGCTCGTCGAGATCGCGGCCGACCAGAACGCGAATGCCGCCGGGCAGGCGCACCACCCGCACCAGCGCATTGTGCTCAGCGGATCCCGGCTCTTCCAGGCGTCGATAGGCGGTCTCGATCCAGCCCTCGGATTCCAGCACACCGGGCTCCAGCGACCCGACATTGCCGGCGAGGCCTTCCCCCATCGGCGTGGTCACGAGATAGAGGCTCGACCCGGGACGGTGCGACCGCACATCCACGGCTCCCACGAGGCGCCGGATGCCGGCTTGATTGTATACCCCCTGGAGCAGTTGCAGCTCGTCGTTGACTGTCGCGACGATCTGCTCGTTGACGAGCCGGCGGGTATTGAGGGCGAAATAACCGAGCAGGAATACGGCAAACAGCGCAAAGACCACGAGATACAGCAGCGTGAGCCGAAAGGCCGTGGTTCGTAAGAGCTTGCTGAGCGCCGTCACGTAATGCCCAAGATCGTTGATATCATTGTGTTCATTATTAGCATGTTAAATGAAGGTCTAGAAGGCCACATACAGCAGGTCCGGGGGGCGAGCGATCGCAGACTGATCTCAATCCGCATTCGTTCTCAGCCATAGCCGCAGTTTGTGGCGCCAAGTCAAAGTCGCGAGTCGCGAATCATATAGCCCGCCCCGCGTACCGTATGCAGCAGCTGCTGCGCGAAGCCCTTGTCGATCTTGGAGCGCAACCGGGATATATGCACGTCGATCACATTGGTCTGCGGATCGAAATGATAATCCCAGACGTTTTCCAGGAGCATGGTGCGGGTTACGACCTGGCCCGCATGTTTCATCAGATATTCCAACAGGCGGAATTCCCGCGGCTGCAACAGGATTTCCTCCTTGCCGCGGACCACACGATGGGAGAGCCTGTCGAGTTCCAGGTCGCCGACCCGATACTGGGTTTCCTCGCCACGTCCCACATGGCGGCGCGCCAGCACTTCGACCCGCGCCAGCAATTCGGAAAACGAATAGGGCTTCGGCAGGTAGTCGTCGCCGCCAGCCCGTAACCCCCTGACGCGATCATCGACGGCGCCCAGCGCTGAGAGGATCAAAGCCGGGGTCGTGATATTCTTGGCGCGCAGCCGGCCGATCACCGCCAGTCCGTCAAGCTTCGGCAACATGCGGTCGACGATGAGAACATCGTAGCCGCCGTCAAGGGCTAGCGAAAGCCCCTCCTCGCCGTCAGCAGCATAATCGGCCACGTGGCCGACCTCGCGAAACGCCTTGACAAGATAGTCGACCGCGTCGCGATCGTCTTCGATAATGAGCAAACGCATGGATCGCACCAAGTAGGCGCCCGATACGCCTGAACTAGCCGCAGTTGCGTCACTCATAGTAGCTTACATCGGCGTAGCCTACACCGGTCGAGCTGCCGGGGAGGTAGGGGCTCGAAAGGGGCGGCGGGGTGGGCCCGCCGCCCCTCCACCAATGACCCCGGCGGGGGCGATGGATGCCGGGCTCGCTGGTTCCTCTATCGGGGTGCGGGGGCGGGCCGAAGCCTGTCCCCGGCGATGCCGCCGCTCTTGGGGAGGGCGGGAGAGCGGCCTTAATCGGCTTATGCGTTGCCGATTGCGACCGCCACGAAGTGGGTGCCCTGGCCCGACTTAACACGCATCAAGACGCTGTGCTTGCCGTCGCTCTGAGCCTCAGACACCGCCTTGCGCACATCGGCGGGCGTGGATACGGACTTGCCGTTGATGTCGAGAATGACGTCGCCGGTTTGGAACTGATCGCTCGCCGAGCCGTTCGGATCGACCTGAGTGACCGTAACGCCCTCCCCGTTGCGGGTCGGCGCCAGCGACAGGCCGAGTTTCGGCACATCGACGCTCCG
>JASHRR010001397.1 GCA_030037185.1 Xanthobacteraceae bacterium
CTGAGTCAGTGGTACTAGCCGGATGGAGCGGACGCGTTCGTTTGCGTAATCGGAACCTCCCTGTCGCCAGCCATTGAGCGAACCGAAATGCCACGCAGGCAGCTGCGCTCGATCGCGCCTGCCACCAGAATCTGACATCACGCAGCGCCGCACAACCACGTTGTGCCCCACTCCATTTCGTGCTCTTGTAACCTGTAATTTCGGGCGACCACCGCTCGTGGTGGCCGCGGACATCGAGGAGAGGACGCTCATGTCAGACAGCGATCTACGTCCGTCTTGCGAACATCATCACGAAGAGGGAGGAGGCCATGACCATCATGGTCGTGACCGCGCGCAACTGCGCGCCTCGCGGCGCGCGTTCATCAAAGGCGTGATCGCCTCGGGCGTGGCGGTGTCCTCGAGCGGCTATTTGGTGCTCGGCCGCGGCACCGCCCACGCACAGGTTGCCGGCGCCGTCGGACGCCTCATCACCCTAAATGTGAACGGCCGCGATCGGCCCGTCGACGTGCTGCCGAACGAGACCCTCGTCCACACCTTGCGCTACAAGCTTGGCCTCACCGGCACCAAGCTCGGCTGCGATCATTCCGAATGCGGCAACTGCACCGTCATGCTCGATGATGTAGCGACCTATTCGTGCTCGACGCTCACGCACGCGGTGCGCGGACGCAAGATCACCACCATCGAAGGCATCGAAGGGCCGAACGGCGACCTGCACAAGGTGCAAAAGGCGATGATCGAGGAACTCGGGCCCCAGTGCGGTTTTTGCACGCCCGGCCAGGTCGTCTCGGCCGTTGCCTTGCTGAAGTCCAACCCCAAACCGACGGTCGAGGAGGCGCGGCGAGCGATGTCGGGCAACATCTGCCGGTGCGGATCCTACGACCACTACCTGCGAGCCGTCATGCGCGCATCCAGGGAGGCTTGACATGGCGTACAATCTCATCGGCAAGGACTTCGTCCCGGTTGACGTCACCGCCAAGGTCACCGGCCGGGCCAAATATGCCGAGGACTTCCGAGCCGACGGCATGGTGTTCTGCAAAACCCTCACCAGCCCGATCCCGCATGCCAAAATCCGCCGCGTCGATATGTCGGCGGCGCTGAAGATGAAGGGCGTGCTCGGCACCCTGACCGCCGACGACGTACCGCAATTCCCGCCGCCGCAGCCGCCGATCCTCGCCAAAGACGAGGTGTTCTATGTGGGCGAGCCGATCCTCGCCGTTGCGGCCGAGAGCGAAGAGATTGCGGCGGAAGCGATCGAGGCGATCAGGATCGAGTTCGAGCAGCTACCCCATGTCACCGATCCGCTGGAAAGCCTGTTCCCGGGCGGCCCCGACGCGCGCTCAAACGGTAACGTGGCGGGGGCGCAGATCAATCTGCAAACCGTCAAGTGGGAGGCCAGCGATTTCGCCGCTGCCGGCGACGACAAGCTGCCGCTCGGCAAGCCAGCTGAACAATGGAGCTACGGCGATCTCGACGCCGGATTCAAGGCGGCCAAGCTCGTCGTCGAGGAGAGCTTTGTCTCCGGCGGCCTGGCGCACCATCCGATGGAGACGCGATCTGCCATGGCGTACTGGCAGGGCGGCAAGTGTATTCTGCACGGCTCAAACCAGAGCCACACCGCGGCGGTACCCAACATCGCGCGCCTGATCGGCATCAAGCCCGAGGACCTCGTGCTCGTCGCCGAGTTCTGCGGCGGCGGCTTCGGCAGCAAAATCCCCGGCTATCCCAACATGGCGATCGCGGCGCTGCTGTCGAAGAAGATCAACCGGCCGGTGATGCACCGCATTTCCCGCATCGAGGAGTACGGCATCGGCAGTGCGCGCCCGAGCTTCCAGGGACGCGTCAAGCTCGGCTTTGCGGCCGACGGCAAGATTATCGCGGCCGACCTCTACATTGTGCAGGAGAATGGTCCACACATCGGCGGCGGCGACTTCCGCGCTGCCGGCAATGCACTGTCGATCCTCTATCAGCCGGCTGCGATGCGGTGGCGGGCCGTTCCGGTGCTCACCAACACGCCGCCGGTTGGGCCGCAGCGCGGTCCCGGCGAAAATCAGCTCACCCCGCTGATCGAGCCGATGATCGACAAGGCGGCCCGTGAGCTCGGCATCGATCGGCTGGCAATCCGCCGGATCAACGCACCGGAATCGTCGAGCAAGATGGGCGCCGACCAGGGGCCTGTCACCAGTGCTTTCCAGAAGGACGGCCTGGACAAAGGTGCCCAGATGTTCAACTGGGAGGAAAAGAAGAAGAACTCCGGCCGGCGCGTCGGCAGCAAGGTGACGGGCGTCGGCATTGGCCAGGGCTATCACTCGGCCGGCAGCAACGGCTTTGACGGCATGGTCCGCATTACGCCCGACGGCAAGCTGCATGTCCACACCGGTGTCGGCAATCTCGGCACCTACTCGCATTCGGCGACGGCCCGGGTCGCGGCCGAAATGCTGAACTACGCCTGGGATAACGTGATCATCGAGCGCGGCGACAGCCGCCGTGGTCTGCCCTGGAATTCGAACCAGGCCGGCAGCCTGACGGCATCGACCCAGTCGCGCACCATGTACGTGGCCGCGCTGGACGCCAAGCAGAAGCTTGTTGAGATCGCGGCCCAGACGCTCGGCGGCGCGCCCGGTGACTACGACCTCGGCAACGAGAAGGTGGTCAGCAAGGCCGATCCGTCGAAGTCGATCACCTATGCGCAGGCGGCCCAGAAGGCGGTCGAGCTCGGCGGCAAGTTCTCGGGCAAGGAAGCCCCGAAGGACATCAATCCGGTCACCGCCCATGGCCTCGGCATGATTGCGGGATCGGGCCTGATCGGCGTTGCCAAGGACACCCTGCCGCGCGTCGGCGTAACGCCCGGGCTGACGACCACCTTCGTGGAGCTTCAGCTCGACGTCGAGACCGGCAAGATCGATGTCCTCGACATGCTGTGCGTGGCCGATTGTGGCACGGTCCTGCATCCGCAGGGCCTCGCCCACCAGATCCGCGGCGGCCAAGTCATGGGTATCGGCCTTGCGATGTTCGAGCGGCACGTCTACGACCCCAAGCTCGGGTTGCCGGCGAACACCTTGCTCTACCAATCGAAGCCGCCGACCTATCTCGACGTTCCCGCCGAGATCGGTTGGGGCGCGGTCGATAAGGCCGATCCGCAGAACCCAGTCGGCGTCAAGGGCGTCGGCGAGCCGGTGCAAGGCTCCGGGGCTGCCGCCATCACCTCAGCGATTGCCGATGCGCTCGGCGGACATCTGTTCAACCGGACGCCGGTGTCGCTCGATATGATCCTCAATCACCTCTCGAAGCGGCCGCAAGCGCACAAGCCGCTCCAGATCAACACGGTCTGAGGGAGCACCGCCATGATGATCAAGGATGTCATGCCCAGCTTCGAGCTGTTCCAACCGACACAGCTCCGGGATGCTTTCGCGCTGCTCGATCGCTACGGCAAGGATAGCTGGAAGATGGCCGGCGGCTACGACAGCCTGTCGTGGTTCAAGGAGCGCACCAAGAAGCCGAAGGCCGTTATCGATCTCTCTGGCGTCGCGGAGATGAAGGGCGTTCGCGAGACCGCCGACGGCATCGAGATAGGTGCGCTGACCACGCTCACCGAAATCGAGCGCCATCCGGTGATCAGGGCGAAATTCCGCTTGCTCGCGGACGCGGCCGCCAAGGTCGCGAGCCCCCAGATCCGCAATGCCGGAACCATCGGCGGCAACGTCTCTCAGGACGCGCGCTGCTGGTATTATCGTTCCGGGCTGCCCTGCTATCGGGCCGGCGGCAATACCTGCTTTGCCGACACGCCGCAGGGAGTCAATCGCGAGCATGCGCTGTTCGACACCGACCGGTGCGTCGCCGTTTCGCCATCCGATACGGCGCCCGCCCTGGTCGCGCTCGACGCTAAGTTCGTGATTAAAAGCGCCAAGGGCGAACGTGTCATCGGCAGCGATGAATTCTTCATCGGCCCGAAGATCGACATCACCCGGATGACATCGGTGGCGCACAATGAAGTGCTGACCGCGATCCGGATATCCAATACGTGGGCCGGCGCCCATTTCTATTTCGAGAAGGTCGCCGACCGGAATACTTGGGACTTCCCGCTCGTCAATGTGGCGGCGGCGATGTCGGTCAAGAACGGCGTGATCGAGAACTGCCGCATCGCCTGCGGCGGCGTCAGCGCCATGCCGCGGCGGCTGACGGCGGTCGAGAGCATCGTCAAGGGCAAGGCGGCGGGCGAAGATATAGCCAAGCTCGCCGGCCAATCGGCGGCCCGCGGGGCCTCGCCGTTGAACTACAACCAATTCAAGATCCCGTTGATGGCCAATCTGGTGATGCGCGCCGTGCGGGACGCAACGGCGTGAGTGGCCCGAGCTGGTTGTTTCCGTTTGGGTGAGGGCGATTCGCACCTTACCAGGCCCTCACCCCCTCCGGTTTGTCGGGCAGGGAATTTGCGCTCATCGCGCAAATTCCCTGTTGCCACAAACTCTGAGTGGCCAGTTTGCGGTTGCACCCCTACTCCCCTCTCCCGGCAAGCGGGGAGGGGCGGCCGCGATGCCGGGTTGCCCTGGCTTGCGGGGGAGGGTAGGGAGGACCGGGAAAAGACCCGGATGCCCGCCACAATCCGGGGATCAACGCCGGGACGGGCATGACGGCGCCGGGCGGTCCGCCCGCATCGACGCATATTCTTGGTATCCGCAATGCAGCTGTTTCGCTATTCGACGTCCATCTACGGCGGCAGTGATGTTCTGATTGGCGCCTCGTGGGACCTGTTGCCATGGTTCGTGGTGGCCGGCGCCGTTGCGATTGTCATCCATGCCGTGATCAAGGCGCTGACGGCACGGCGGACAGCAAAATGACAGCTTTGCCGCCACGGCAATACGCGGCGGACAAGAGCGGTTGGGTAGGGCCGGAATGACAGTTTCGCAAGCCGATGTGTCCGCGACAAAGCCGGTGCCGCCCCGGGTCACGCGCCATCTCCTGGTCGACCGGGTCTATCACTGGCTGATGGCCGCATGCGTGCTGACCTTGCTGGCGACCGCGTTCCTGCCGATCATCGGCTATAAGTTCGAGTGGCTTGGTCTGCATTGGACGACCGGCATTGCGCTTTCGGCGCTGGTGCTCATTCACGTTGTGCGCGCCGTCGTCTGGCAGGATTTCTGGGCCATGGTGATCGACGGCGCCGATCTCCGCAACGCCTCCCGGCACTTGGCTCAGGCGCTCGGCCGCAAAGGCGCCGCGCCCGGCAAGCCGGGCAAATATAACGCGCTGCAGAAGCTCTACCACGCCGCAATCGCCGTTCTTGTCCTGTCGATCGTCGCGACAGGACTGCTGATGCTGCTCAAGATTGACACGCCGCTGTGGCGCCGTAATCCCTATCTGCTGGCCGATTACCAATGGGGTTGGATTTACGTGGTTCACGGGTTTGCGGCCATGGCGCTGATCACCATGGTGATGATCCACGTGTATTTCGCGCTCCGTCCCGACGAATGGCGATTGACGCGTTCGATGTTCCGGGGCTGGATCAGCCGCCGCGAATTCGAGGAGCACCACGATAAAGCGCGCTGGGCCGCGGATGAGCGTTAGAGCCACAGAGAGGTGCGATGACATCCGGATTGCCCAAGACGCTTGCCGACGCGATCGATGCCGTCGAGGGAACCTACGAGTTCATGCTCGCCTACGCGGCCCAGGGCCGCGGCCGCGAGGAGCCGGGTGACGACATCCGCGACTATCTGGTGCGTGCCGACGCGGGCCTTGCGCTCATTGCGGCGATGCCGTCGCCCAACGGCGGAGGCGATGATCAAGCCGCATTCGTCGACATGGTGCGACAGGATGCCGCCCGCGCCCGCACGGCCATGCGCTTCGTGCTGGGACAACGCGCCATCGGTTCGCAGATGATCGATAATCTCAACGCCTCAATTCATCTGCGCACGCTATTGACCGACCTGTTTCTTCTCGATGAGGCGCTGAAAATCAGCGGCGGCTGATCTCCA
>JASHRR010001398.1 GCA_030037185.1 Xanthobacteraceae bacterium
AAAACCACACCGCCGGCCCAACCAAGAAATTGCGATGCGCAAACGCTGGGCTGCTCCCACCTGCCTCCCAAGCAAATCGAAGGCCGGAAACACACCACACTCGATCCCAGCCCGCCATACTTGAGAAATACTAGCGAGTAGGAGTTGCCCAACTGCATGAGGAGGGCGCAAGCACAAGCTCTCTCGGCCAAAGCTTCGACCCTTGCTGATGTCGCCATGAAGCGCTTGGAAGAACAGGGTGTGGTCGAGCGCGTGGTCGCTCCTGATGCCGATGACGCTACCGCTGAGGAAGCCCTGCGGGAAGCAGTCAAGTTGGCCCTTGGCCCCCGGGGAACGTCAGGCATCGAGTTGCTGCCGCTCGGCTGGTGCTGACCTACTCGAAACCACCGCCCCAGCCAGCCGTCGCCGGGGCGCAGGGCCTTCCAACTGGAGACTTGTGGCGGCCCAGTTGGGAGGGGCAACCAAAACCCACACCCCTTGCCGCTAACTAAGACGCCCCCCAGGGGACCTTTGCCAGCGAGGGGCGCTATATGGGACCCGATTTCTTGGGGAAGGCGCACGCTGTGCTCGGGTCCCTCGGGGCTTTAGGGGAACCTTTGAAATTGCTCTATTGAAAAGTCGATAAATCGATTCAACGTAGGAGGCTCACGGGCCCTCTCTCAACCCCTCGTGTTGAGAGACCGGAAGCGAAATGGTGCAGCGTACGCCATCCGCTTCCAAGGTGAACATCGTTTGCGCGTCAAATTGATAGGGGAGCGCCCGCTCAATCAGCTCTCTGCCTTGCCCGATGCCATGGGACAGGGGCGGCATCTCCACGCCGCTTTCCTTCCAATCGAGATGAAGCCAGGGCTTGCCACCTTCTCCCATGGCTTCCAGCCACCATCGGACGGCAAGATGCGCCGTCGGCTGCTTAAGCGCGCCGTGTTTGACCGCATTGGTCATAAGCTCGTGCAAGACCATCGCAAGGGTCTGGACTGTACCGGAACGCAGCCGTACGCCTTTCGGCCCGTCAAGCCTAACCGACCCGTTCTCTGCCACACGAATGGACTGCGCGGCTAACTCGGTCTCGATCAGCTCGTTGAAGGTGACGCGGTCGTTCTCCTTCATACGGAAGAGGAGCCCCTGCACGCGGCCCAGAGCTTCGATACGATCGCGAAAGCTCGCTCTGAAGTCGTCGAATGTCTTGCTCGTTCTCAATATCCTTTCGACTGTCGCGCTCACTACGCTCATGAGATTGCGTGTGCGATGCTGGAGTTCTGCAACGACCACCCTGAGACGCTTCTCGCTCTCGTGCATCGCCAACTCAGCATTTTTCGCGGCCGTGATGTTGCGCGTGATGCCAACGAGTTTGGCGCGGCTGCTTTCGACAACGAGGTGCCCGGTCCAATGAACCCAGACGGTTTCGCCCGTGGTTGGATTGATCAAACGTTGTTCGACGTCGTGGAGCGGCCTGCCCTCTAGCATCGCTTCATAGGCGGCCTTGACACGGGGCAGGTCTTCGGGATGTGCCAGCGCGACGCGCTCGTGGTCGGCTGGCGGCAGGTCGAACCCGATAGCCGAACGCGGGTCGCCGCTGATTTTGATAACGCGCGTGTCGCGGTCAATTTCCCAGGCGAACTGCCCGGCCGACTGCAGGGCGAGTTCCAGCGTCTCGTTGCTTGTACGTAATGAAGTTTCGACATCCTCCAACTTTGCGAGCGTCTGACGAAGCGCTTCACCAGCCTTTACGCGCTCGGCCTCGGAGGGGTCGAGAAGCAGCCGCGCCAGGTCGTCGTGCTTTTCGAGCACCGAGAGCATATCCGGCTCAATGGCTAACTCGGGATGAGTTTGGGTCCAGAAGTGTGCAGTGCGGACGAAGGCGAGAAACACTGTAACGATCTCGAACGTGCCGTTGCCGACCGCCCGCTGCACGGCTTGGCGGGCGCGCTCCCATTTGCGCGGTTCAAGAAAGATGATCGTTAGGGCATCGAGCAGGTCATATTCCGCTTGGGTGCCGGGCGCGGGAATGTCCATCGGCTCCTCGTGACTTTCTAGACGAGCAAATAAAGCCGCGAGTGCGTTCTCGTCTGGCAGGGGGCGCTGCAAGAGTGTGATGACTTGCTCGATGGTCTGGGGTCTGACCTTCGGATCGCCTGCCGGCCGGCCTTCGCCGATCAAAAGCCCGACGTGACGGACAATGGCGTAGCGAACCTCACAGAAGCGCGAGAGATGGACGAACAGCCGTTCCTTGAAGAGAGACGGCAACGGGCTGTAAACGTAGGCGGACTTAGCGAACGCCCACAGGCCCTCGATCAACCCAGGGGCTGCAGACGCTGAACAAAAGAAGTTCGGCATGATGCCGAAACAGCCGGAGACTTCGCGTTCAAAAGCGGCTCTGGCGTCTATTGTGATGGCGACGTCTGACCCTGCTCGATCCGGCATTTGGCGCGCTCCATTCGCCTCAATGGAGACGGGCGTCCGCATGTCAAGATCGGTGGGTTCGTCCGAGGCAGTTAGAGAGGCGTCGGGCCTTTACTGTGTGCAATCCAGAGGTTTTCTTTCTGTCGTGCGACACCGCTGCTGACAGCCGGGGGAAGTGTTTGCGGCCTTTACGCCCACTTCTTTTAAATCGCCCTTGCCGGAAGGGCCGGCTGGGCACTCGCGAGATGAGGCGCCATCCGATAGCGCAAGCATGTTTTCAGGAGGCAAGCCTGCGACTTGCATCCCGGGAAGTCTTGTCATCACAGGACCTCGGATAGGCAACAGTGAAAGCTCCTGCAAGCTATCGGCGCATCTTCCCGGAATGCGGGGCGACGGGAGTTGCAAAGACAACCAGGGGTTAGCATTCACGGTTTAATGGTTCTAGGACGATTTTCCTCTCAAGGGCCGTTCTCGGAGGGCAGGACCCAGCCCTCGACCGCCGGTTCAATCTCGCCATCGAGCACCGAACTCGGCAATTCGCCGTCGGGCGCGCGGTGGGCAGCGTTCACCACCAATGATGGTCTCAGGAACATTGTCGCTGCGATGATAGCGCATGTAGCAAACTGCCTGTCCGGGGCTTCCAGCAATCCACTCCTTGCACAGTGTTGAGCCCCAGGAAAACGCCTGCTCCGGTCAGCCAAATGCATGAGCTTGATGCGCGAGGTGCGCACTTCCGGAGCGCGGTCGAGGCGAAGCAATTTGCCCCATTCTCCCGGCGCGCAATAACGCGGCGGTCCTGGTGGAGGATGTGGTGAGTGAGATCGAAGGGCTTTTGGGCCGGAAACCTTAAGGGCACCTTTAGGTGTGCGGATCGCTTGCGTTAGTTCCTGTAGAAACAGAAGGTGTCGACATCTACCTCCCAATCGCGATTAGGCCATGGCAGTCCGTTTCGAGAAAATTGGGCGTAGGTTTCGGCGCTGATTTCCCACTCGTTGCTCACGCAGATGTCGGCCCCTATCGGCACCTCCATCTCCATCGGCATTCCGTAGGGGGACACCCCAGTATGCCGGCCTCCATTCGGAAAGGCGATGCATTCGGTCCACTTCGGCCGCAGGCAGGTTTCAGAAGACGCATGCGAGGCAACGATCATCGCAACAGCGACCGTCGCTGCCGACACCAAGTTCAACATGCCCGCTCCTGCGAAATGCCTCGCGTGGTTTGCAAGGAAATGCCCCGGCGGGCGCCGCCGGGGCTGATGACGTTAATTCATTTGCGGGCGTGAACCGCGAAGGCAAGTATCGTCAGGCTCGCAACATCAGCTGCTGCGCTTCGGCCAGATCACGCCCTGATCGCCAGCCTTCACCATGCCGATGCCTTTATAGTTGAACTTCTGAACGCGTTTGCCCTCGTAGGTCTCTGTCGTATAGATGTTGCCCTTGGAATCGGTCGCGATCGAGTGCACGCCGAAGAACTCGCTCGGCTGGCGCCCGCCGCGGCCGAACGTCGTCAGCTCCGTCATGGTGTCGCGGCGGACGATGCGCACGCGCTCGTTCTGACCATCGGTGAGGTACATGTATCGCTGCTCGGGGTCCTTGGAGAAGGCAATCTCCCAGGTCGAGCCCGACGCCAATGTGTCCTTCGCAAAGAACTGCTCCTTCACGAATGTGCCGTCGGTGTGGAAGACCTGAACGCGATCATGTTGGCGGTCGCAGACATAGAGAAGACCGTCATTTGCCAGCGCAACGCAGTGGACCGGGCTGCGAAACTGCTGCAACGCCGCCGCTTTGGGATTATAAGGTCCCTCCGGGTCGTCGTTGGGCTTGTTGCCGTAGGCGCCCCACCAGCGCTTGATCTTGCCGGTATCGGGGTCCACCACCGCCACGCGCCGGTTGCGATAGCCATCCGCGACAAAGGCTTCGTTGGATTTCGGATCGACATAGATTTGCGCGGCGCGCCCGAAATTCTCCGGATCGTTGCTGCCGGCGTTCTTGCCCTGGTGACCGGACTGCATCAGGAACTTGCCGTCCTTCGTGAATTTGAGGATTTGGGCATCCTTGGCGCCGTTGCCGCCGAGCCAGACATTGCCTTTGTAGTCCACATGGATGCCATGCATCGACTCCGGCCAGTCGTAGCCCTCGCCCTTGCCACCCCAGGCGTGGATCACGTCGCCCGCCTGGTTGAAGGCAATCACCGGCGGCGCGCTCCGGCAGCAAATCGCAACGGGAGGATTGAGTTCGGCGCCTTTTTCGTTGTTGTTTAACGTCGCGCCGCCGCGATGAACGATCCAGACGTTATCTTGGTCGTCGATCGAAACTCCGATCGTCATGCCGAGCAGCGCCTCATTGGGCAACGGCTTCGGCCAGAACGGATCAACCTCGAAGATCGGCGCTTCGACCATCGCTTCCTGCGCGGTCGCGGCCGGCTGCAATATCCACACGCCGGCACCGAAGCCGATGATGCCTGCAGCCAACGCTACGCTGCAAAGAAGATTCCGCTGTTTTGCACGTTTAATCATTCGCTTCCTCCCTACCTCCTTCGTCACCACCCGGACGCACGAAGCTTCACTGACGGTCCCCCGGTCATGACCGCTTGTCCCATCCCGATCAATCGGTGCCCATCCCCAACCCTCCCCGCTCGCGGTGACGCGGGGGCCCAGGACGAGCCCTGGCGATCACGGGGTCCCTCTCCCACGCCACAAATTCACCATTCACGCCGCACGAATTCCAGGCCGAGCTCCTTCTTTGCCCACAGCACCATCGGCATGCTGTTGAGGAACGACAGGACAGCCGGCGTAACGGCGTTCGGATCGGCGTTGCCGAGCGAGGCGACGGCCACGACCACGTCGCACTCGTCGTTGAACGCGACCGACAGCATGTGCTCGTTCGGCTTTTCGTCAGACACCAGATAGGCCCGGCTGAGGCCTCGCATCCAGCCGATTTTCACTGGGCTGCCGGGGGCGAGGGGCTTCACTTTCGGGCTGAGGAGATCCGTGTCGGCGACGCGCTCGAGTTCGTTGTCGTCGGATACGCCGGTCGAGCAATTGCAGAAACCGATCTTCGGCCGGATGAACACCTCAATCTTGACGCCGCAATCCGCCGGCATGCACACGAATGCTTTGCCGGTTCCCCACTGGTCCTGCAAGAACGGCCACTTGGTCTCGGTCCAGACCGGCTCGATAGCGGGAGACGCGGTGGCGCCCGGACGAGCCGGCGCCCAAACCCCCCATACGGCCGCGGAGCCCGCGACGACGACCGCTGCCGCGAGCCCGATCGCAAACGGCGCCCGATTCATGTGACCGCCCTCCTTCCGACATCCACCAGCATCTGCATTGCCTTCTCGTGCTCTCGAATGAAGTCAAATCGCTTCATCCGGAAGCCTGACAGATGCGCCCACCGATTCCTGGCCTCGCTTGGTCCCGCCGAGTTCGGCTGCTACATCGAACGGGAAAACAGGCAGGTGCGCCGGCATTTCCGGTTACGGCCTATCGCCTGCACTCATGTGCGGCGCGGCCACGGCACACCCTGATACCCGCGCGCCTGAGAAGCGATGCCCTTGTATATGAACTTCTGAATGCGCTTACCCTCATAAGTCTCAGTAGTATAAAGATTGCCCTTGGAATCCGAGGCAATGCTGTGGACCCCATAGAACTGTCCTGGCTGCCGGCCGCCATCGCCGAATGACGTCAGCTCTTCGAGCGTATCGCGCAACAGCACGCGAACACGCTCGTTTTGTCCGTCAGTCAGCAGAATGAAGCGCTGCCGTGGGTCCCGCGAGAACGTGATGTCCCACACCGAACCGGCGCCCTTAGTGTTTTTCGCGAAGAACGCCTCTTTCACGAACGTCCCGTCGGGGCGAAAGACCTGGATGCGATCGTTTTGGCGGTCACATACGTAAACGAGATCATCGACCGACCGCTCAATACAATGCACCGGATTGCGGAATTGCTGGGCTGGTGGAGCAGACGGATCATAGGGCCCCAGATTGGTGTCATCTGGCCGGTTACCATAGGCGCCCCAATAGCGTTTCATCTTCCCCGTGTCGGCGTCAATGACGGCGACGCGCTTGTTGAGGTAACCGTCGGCGATGAATGCCTCGTTGGTCTTCGGATCGACCCAAATCTTAGCGACGCGGCCAAAGTTTTCCGTGTCATTGCTCCCTTTGTTGCCGCCGAGATGGCCGACCTGCATGAGGAACTTGCCGTCATTGGTGAATTTCAGGATATGCGCATCCTTCTCACCGTTACCGCCGATCCACACATTGCCCTTGTAATCGACATGAATGCCGTGGTTGGACTGCGGCCACTCATAACCGTCTCCGGGGCCGCCCCACGAGCGTATCAAGTTACCATCTGCGTTGAAGACGAGAACCGGCGGCGCCGTACGGCAGCATTCAGCGATGCCAAGCTCCGCGCCGCGCTCATTGCGGTTGAGGCCGCTGGCGCCGCGATGGATCGTCCAGATATTGTCCTGATCATCCACCCACACGCCGATCGTCCAGCCGAGCAGCCAGTTGTTCGGAAGCGGCTTAGGCCACAGAGGATCCACCTCATAGACCGGCGCTTGTACGGTCGAGCCCTGCGCTTCGGCTCGGCGCTGTAAAGCAACCTGGCCTAGCGCCAATGCGAAAATGCTCGTCGCAAGCACCGCTCCGGTGACAAAAGATCGGCTCCTGAGCAATTGAGTCATGGATTCCTCCCGCAGCCCACAGTACGAGGCTTTTACCTTTCAGCCGCCTCGGCATAGTGTCCTATCTGACGGACCCTACCCGAACCGGCAGGAAAGCGATGTGTTCATTGTCAAATGCAATTATACCGAACATTCTAGGCTTGAAAAGGTCATGGCACCTCCACTACGAGCAGAGGGAGCGTCCCCTGATCTATGCCTGATCGGTCCACTGAGGCAATTCGCCGGCGAGGGGAAACATCGATACCGGCTATCGGGGCAACGCAGGCGTCACGCTGCTGGTTGAGGTGAAGCTGTGCCAGTCCGGTCTTTCGCGCTGCTGCGTCCTGTCATTGCGCCCCTGGTCGCTGCGCTTGTCTGCACCTTAGCCGCAGCGGCTGCCGCCCATGACATTCCGGCAGATGTTAGAATCAACGCCTTCTTCAAGCCTCAAGGTAATCGCTTGGAGCTTCTTGTCAGGCTGCCTCTTGCCTCGTTGATCGATGCGGATTTCCCTTTGCGCGGCCCCGGATATCTTGATTTGGCGCGCGCCGGCGATGCCATTCGTACTGGCATTAAGGTCTGGGTCATCGACAACATAGACGTATTTGAAAACGATGCGATTCTAGCCAAACCGAGGCTTGTCAACTGGCGGGTCTCGTTGCCCTCGGACAAGTCTTTCGAAACTTTCGAGCAAGCGCGCGCCCACGTGCTCGGGCCCCCCCTGTCAGACAGTCTCGACCTCTATTGGACGCAGCAACTGCTCGATGTGCTGCTTGAGTATCCCATTCATTCCGATCATTCGGATTTCTCAATCGACCTCCGAGTGGACCGACTCGGAATTGCCGTCAACACTGCGTTGCGTTTCCTCCCTCCGGGAGGAGCGATACGACCCTTCGACTTCCAGGGCGCCCCAGGTCTCATCTATCTCGATCCACACTGGTATCAGGCAGTCGCCCGTTTCGTCGTTGAGGGCTTCTGGCACATTCTCGGCGGCACTGATCACTTGCTCTTCCTTGCCTGTCTGGTAATCCCGATCCGGCGGTTTCGACCGCTGATCGTCACCGTCACTTCCTTTACGGTCGCCCATTCGATCTCGCTCATAGGCTCGGCGCTCGGCTTTATTCCTGACGCGCTATGGTTTCCGCCATTGATCGAGACGCTGATTGCAGCAACCATCGTCTTTATGGCACTGGAAAACATCGTTGGTGTTAATGCTGGACAACGTTGGATCTATGCGTTCGCGTTCGGGCTGATCCACGGTTTCGGCTTTTCCTTTGCATTGCGCGAGCAGCTGCAGTTTGCCGGGGACAACCTCGTGACTTCCCTCCTTGGCTTCAACGTCGGGGTAGAGATCGGTCAGCTAACCGTGCTGATAGTCATGGTGCCGGCCCTCTCTTTGTTATTCAAATACGTCGTCGCGGAACGCATGGGCGTGATCATCCTGTCGGCGTTGGTCGCTCACACCGGCTGGCATTGGATGCTCGATCGTAGTGAAGAGCTGGCCAAGTATCCGTTCCCGAAAATCGATGTCGCCTTCCTCATCATGGTTATGCGAGGCCTGATGGCGGCGCTCGTTCTCGCAGCCATCGTGTGGGCTTTCAGCGGCTTGGTTCGTCGCTTCATGCAATCCAAGGACCGTAACACCGGCGCGGGAGCCCCACAGGCCGTCCGCTGAGCCTCCGACCGGAACGACCACGACAGGTCCGCTGAGTAACCCCATGACCGTATTCCAATTAATTATAGCGCAGTCGGACTTACAGAGCAGGTGCTCCCACGGGCAAAAGCCGCAATGTCGCTCTTTGCGGTCGATGGGCTCGCGCAACCGCCCGCATTGAGCCACCGGTCTGGCCGGCGCCACGCGCCGGCGAGCGGACGCGGGCGGGCCCGCCCGACGATAAACTCAAGCGAAATACGGGTCCGGCCGGTTTCGGCTCCGCTTCGCTCCATCCGGGCTACAGCTTGGATGAATCTCGCCGACGCCCAAAGGGGCGTCGGCGCAGGCCATCGGCTCGGTGCCGCCGGCTATCAGGGCGTGCCATGGCCGAGAAAGCCCTAGGGGACGATTGCGCGCGCGGCATTCCCCCTGACCGAAAAAGCGCGTCAGACCCACTCCGGTCCTGTTCGTTCAAACGGCAACAGGGGCGACCGCAAGGCTCGATTTTCCCCCGCCACTCACTTCTTGAAGAAACAGAAATCGTCGACATTGGCCGCCCAGTCGCCATTCGGCCACGGCACGCCGTTACGCGCGAACCGCGCGAACGTGTAGCCGCCGATCTCCTCCTCGTTGATCACGCAGATGTCGGGACCCGGGGTGATCTCCGCCTCGATCTTCTCTTTCTGGATCGATGTGCCTGTATGGCGTCCGCCGTTTGGAAACGCAACGCACTTGCCCCATTCGGGCCGAATGCACTCTTGTCCGAACACGCTGGAACTCGCCATCAGCGCCGCTAACACTACCAAGCTTCGCATTCGTCTCCTCCTGACTGAGCTTCGTCGTGACGAGGAATAACATGGCTTGGGATGACGCATGCATTGAAATTGCAGTCATCGCGCGGATTTTCCATGCTGCCAAGGGCTTGCCGCATGCCGATCTCGACTTACGGGAGATCGGCCCTTGCCGATGCCGCTCGACTTGATCCGTTGATCTTGCGCGGGCCCGCGCGTCACCTCATAAAACCCTGTGCGAAGCCGTCAAGCCTGCGGGTAATGGCCTTAGAGAGGGCTCTTTCAAAGGCCAGGAACCGCAGTCAAGCGTACACGCGCCGGGAAGAGCCGATGTGCGATGGCGACCCGCAATGACGCAGCTGCATCGAATTTCGAAATCGCTCAACTACTCGATGCCCTTTGCCTGGAAAGCGGCTCTCGCGGTCGGGGTGGCGAGAAATGTCACGAATGCCGCCGCCCCGTCGCGGTTGGCCGATGCGGCCGAAGGCGCCGCCGCATAGCTGGTATAGTTCTGCGTCTCGGGCGGCAGCGGGGCGACGAATTGCGCTCCCTTGTCGCCAAACAGCCTGATCTCCGTGATGGCACCGAAGCCGATTTCCTTGCCTTTGCCGTTGATGACATGCTCCATCACGGCGGCACCGTCGAGATAGCGCGTCTCTTTCGCCTTG
>JASHRR010001399.1 GCA_030037185.1 Xanthobacteraceae bacterium
TAACATGATAAAAATATAGCAGAAATACCACAAAATATAATTACAAGAAATTATTTTCAAAGACTTGCCGTGGTTGACTCAGGCAGATCGTGGATGAATCCGTACGGTCGTGCAGCTGCTCGGCGCCCGGGGCCTTGAAATTGCGGAATTGGTGCTGCTAATTTTGCGCCGGAAAGTAGCTAGTCCCGAGCCGCAACCGAGATCGAGGATCGAAAGGCCGTCCTGGTCCCCCATCGCAAATCTAACGAGATCCTCGATTCACTCCGGTCCAACGTATTTCAGGTCCTCCAGCATCCGGGATTCGTAGCTCGCAGCAAAACTCTTGTAGATGTGTTGGATCGCCCGGTCCGACGTGCGCGGCGGAGGCGTGTCGTCCCTCAGCGCCGTCAATAGATGTTCGATTTCCGCATCTTCAGGATGGGCGTCGAAGTATCGTTGATTAGCGCCCGCGCTTCGTCGCGGCGCCCGACGCACTGAGCGATCTCACCCAGATCGTACCAGGCGCTCCAATCGTCCGGCTTCAGTTCGACCGCCCTCTTTCCGCATACAAAGGCGGTTTGGACTTTACCCATCTCTCTCAGGCGCTTTGCCAGCGTATGAAGTTCCGCTGTGTCATTGACCTGTTTGTGCTTGCCCCTCCGTTTTCGGCGACCGCACCAAGCGCGATCAGTGCGAAACAACCCCTCCATCATATGCGGTATCAATGCTCCAGTTTCGACGGGTCCATAAGGCTTGCTGAGTTCGGCCGCATAGTCATCGAGCCCTTCCTTGAGAGGCTTCTCGGCGGCGATCGAGGCGGCGGCCCGGCGCGATTAGGAGACGCCGTCTGCGTGGCTCCGGCGGGTGACGCTTCGAGCCTTACGCGATGCCGACGTGTCCGTCGACGGTCAGCGGTGCGCGGTGGCGCGGATCGATATGCACGGGACGGTGTGATCATGACAAGCTTCGACGCCGAGGACGGCGAGACCCTCAACTTGATCTGGTCGCGTGGCCGCCGTCTGAATGGCGACTGATCGCACCCGCTACGACGCCCCGTCGTGGCTCTTTCCGTGCGGGGCGTTTCTCTTTGCTTCCCTAACGCTCCGACGTTACTTCAACCCGAGCCGACCCAGCCCCGGAAGCTTGAGGGCGGGGCGGCGAAAGTCCAGCCCAGCTACGGCATTCAGTATGTTGACCTCAACGCCTTCTACCCACCCAAGAGTGAAGCCCCCATATCCACCGAGATTGATGCGGATGCCTGTTCGGGATGGCGACAGCCCGATCCACCGGCTGTCAACCGGGAAGTCCTTGCCGATGGCAGTCGGGGGCAGCGTTGCGACCATCTCCGGGACGGCACTCATGATCGCCGCGACGAACGTGTTCGAATTGGGTCCCGGCCAGGCACGGTAGTCGCCTATGTTCGGATACGGAAAATTTCGAACAGCCTCGCGTATTCGGGGGATCATCCGCTCAGCCGCCGAACCGTCCGCAGCAAACACGACCTCTGGCGTGCGCCCGAACCATCGGCCATCCGGAACGAACCGGTCCACCCAAATCGGTTTACCCCAAGCCGTGTAGTCGAACCGACTGTATGCGGTGGCACCCGCTTCCTTCACAACGATCCAGCTGTGGGTGGCGACGATTCCACGCCACCGCACGGTACGGGCGGAAAAGACGCGGACGACCGCTCCAACGTCCGGAGCCGCCAGCGGCAACAATCCGGCACTTGACCGGTCTGCCGTCTTCCAGTTCGCGACCCGGTCATCCATCAAATAGAGAATCGCCGAGACAGCGACCGGAAGCAGAAAGAAAATAACAAAACCGAGTGTCAGAACGTGAGCCAATCGAGTTTTCCTAGCCAGGCGCAGCCTTTGCGGTCCTGAAATAGGGATGGGTTGCGCTCTGCGCCAGTGGCCTGCCGCAAGCGGCGGCGGTCCATCCCCGGAAGCTTGTCGTTGATTGCAATAGTGCAGTGAGTCGATTGGCCTCCTCCGCGTTGAGGCGACGATTCACTCCTATTGGCTGAATTCTGCGATCGCGGTTTTCGACGACGTGGAGATTGTTTTGTGAATCCACGGCGACACTATGAGCCTGATTGAACTGGCCCGGCAGGTTTCCGATTTCTCCGAGGCTCGACAGGATCTTTCCGGTCTGGCGCTCGACGGTATCGATCCGCGAATTGTTCTGGTTGACGACGAACATGAAGGTCTGCGCGGCATCGGGTGACAAAGCGAGCGCCACCGTCGCGCCGTCGCTCTCCTTGATCTTCCCATCAGCCGGCACGGTGACGGGTTTCCACGGATAGTTGAAGGTCTTCTTGAGATTCCCCATCTTGTCGTAGAGCCGTATCTGGTTGCCATAACGATTGCACACGTAGACCGCCCCGTCATCGGCGATTTCCATGCAGTGCACGAAATCCATACCTTCGATCCGCCACTGGCGCAGAAATTTCCGTTCGCGTCCAGCACCCATGACGCGGCTGTCGCCGTTTCGGCCCTCGCCGTCGGCGACGTAAATGTCGCCGTTTTGTCGATCGACATGAATGCTGGCCGGCGAGGTGAAGCGGGCCGCATTGGAGTTCAGCCGAGTGCCCTTGCTGGTGCCGTCGGACGTATCGAACACGCCCTTCTTGCCGATCTCCTGTAAGAGTTTACCGCCGTCATGGGTATATTTCTGGATCATGCCGCCCGGCGAGCTCGCGATCCAGACCTTGCCGTCTTTATCGACCTGGCAGGTGTGAAGGCGCCAACGCCGTTGGACCGTTGCGGAACCCGCGACGGAACCCTCGATCAGGTTTGGATCACCCCAGGAATGGACCACTTTGCGGTGGGATCGAGCTCGATCATTAGCGGCGCCAAACGCCCGGCATTCGGTTCACCGTCCAGCAAGTCCTGACGATTGAAAAGGAGCACGTGGTCCTGCGCATCGATGCAATGTCCGCCGAACCCGCCCGTAACCCATCGATCCGGAAATCGCTTCGGGAAGGTGACATCGACCTCGTAGTGGGGGGCGACACCCTGCGCGGAACAGGAGGACACCCCAAGACTTGCGGCCACGATCATCGATGCGGCGCTGATCCCTAGTCTGACGATGCAGCTCATGAAAGTGCCCTCCCATTCCAATTCGCCGACGCAGCCATGGTACCCGCCATAGTTCAAGCGCGACCTCCAATCGGCAACCAACCGGTGCTCACGCCAGAGCGAACGCGTTTTTTGCCCTCACTCGCACTTAGCCTTGCTCGCGAAGGAACCTGATCAACAGCTCGCTCACCTGCTCTGGCTGCTCTTCGTGGGCCCAATGGCCGGCTCTGTCCACCATATGGACCCCTTTGAATTGCGTGTAACCCGTCTTGCCAATGTTCTGAGGGCCGCCGACTGTGCGATTTGAGCCCCAGTCCTGTCGGGCCACGATGGCCTGCGACGGGATGTCGATCGTCCGGCCCGCGAACGTCAGTTGCTCGGCGACGGTCGGGGCAAAGTCGCTGTTGCGCCGGCGACGATACTCCTGCAGCGCGCCGGTCCAGCCGCTGCGGGCGTATTCGTGACCGTAGACTTCGCACTCCGCCTCGGTTAGCCACTTGCACGCTTTGATGTAGGCCGCGTCCGGCATGCCGGCGGCGACTGTGGCCGGCATGCTCCTCTCCCGTCGCATGAGATAGTACTCCGGCATCCGGGCATTCTGCTCGGCGGCCTCCTTGGCGGTGTGCACCGCATGCATCGGCTGAAGATTTTGGTTGCCCGGGTAATCGCCGCTCTTCATGTAATAGAAGCCGCGAAAGAAATTGGTCATCCCTTGCGGGACGTGCTTCATGTCCTGATCGGCTTCAAGGCTTCGCCAGTAATCCTGATAACCTCGCCGTGGCGGATTGAGCTTCTGATACTCGATGTCGAGTTCGGCGTTGGTGAATTCCGGATGCGGGGCCGCAGCGCCATTCGCCGTGTTGAACGGAAACGATGGCGGCCCACCGAAACCTCCCCCGATGAGCGTGAGACGAGGAAACATGTCAGGCCGGATCAATGCGCCCAGGCCGGCCATGAGTGAGCCTTGGTCGTGTCCCACCATCATTGCCGTGCTTCGGTAGCCCAGCGCGGAGACCAGCGCGATCTGGTCGCGCAGCAGATTGAGAGCCAGAAATGGAACTGGATCTGCGTCCCAGGAATCGTCCCAACCGGTGGTGCGGCCAAACCCTCGACAATCGGGAGCGACCGCATAGTAACCCTCGGCGGCCAAGACGGGCATCACCTTGCGCCAGCTGTAAGCGAGGTTTGGAAAACCGTGAAGCATGAGCACGAGAGGCCTGCCCGGCGAGCCGGCCTCCAGAATGTTCACCGTCAGACCATTGACGTTTGGGATCAACCGCGACCGGACGCCGTCGGGAAGCGTGCCGTTGCCATAGGGCGGCAAGTCACGAAAATCCGGTTTTGTGATCTCCGCCCGAGTCGGCGCAACGGCGCCGACGGCCAGTGCGCCGACGCT
>JASHRR010001400.1 GCA_030037185.1 Xanthobacteraceae bacterium
GCAGTTCGATTCGCCCCGATAGCCGAGCCGGGACCGCAATGTTCCGCCAATCTGAAGAAACGACGCGAACGACGTTGTGATTGGCGGCGGGCAGAGCGAAGCGGCGCGGCTTTGTGCGTGACCCGTGAAGCCGGGCGAAGGAGATACTCGATGTCGGCGTTTTCGCATCGGGTCATTCGTTTTCTTCCCGTCCACGCTCCGGGTGCGAAGTCATCATGAGAGGAGGCCGGACGGCCCCCTCGGCAATGGCGTCGCCGCCCGCAAACGCTGCCTATCTGTGCGCCGAAAATCCACGTGAATTCTAGAAGGATTCGGACGTCCCAAAAGCCAAGAAACCCGACTTCTGATGGGGGCGAACCGGGGTTTGATCTATTGTGGTCGCGGTAGACGAGGATTGCTCTGCTCGCGGGACGCCCCCCGGCCTGCGTTGCTAACGCACCAGGCTCCTCCCCAAGCCCTCAACGAGGCTGAGCCGGGAGCCGTGTTTCGGTGTCAAGGTGAATTCGGCCGGCGCCATGCTCTGGTCTTCCTTGGAGTGAGCAGGGCCACTTGCCAGGCGCCAGTGCCAAATTTGGAATCGAAGATCACCCATGCGATAAGGGATAAGCCACGTCGCGAGGGGGCAATCAATGAGGCGCAGATGTCACGTTGGCCCGCTCGCTACGTCGGCCGTTATCATGTTGGCGCAGTGGGGGCTCGCCTGCGAAACGTCGGCGCAATCGCACGCTCAGGCACAACGCCGCGAACTGCCCATCTTCGAGGTCGATCCGAGTTGGCCGAAGCTGCCGCCGCAATGGAAAGTCGGCGACGTCTCCCAGGTCACTACGGACTCACAGGGGAACGTCTACCTCCTGCACCGGCCGCGCACGTTGAAGGATTCCGACTTCGCTCGTGCTGCCCCGCCGGTTCTGGTGTTGGACCGCGACGGCAATTTCCTGCGCGCCTGGGGCGGCGAAGGTCGTGGCTATGAGTGGCCGCAGCGCGAACATGGCATCTACGTCGATCCCAAGGGGTTCGTCTGGATCGGCGGGAACAGCTGTCCCACCTCCGACGGGCGGCAGCGGCTGAGTTTCTCAAACCTACCGGCACGCTCATGCGGCAGCAGCTGCGCGACGGACGGTCTGCCGCCCCTCAAGCCGGTCACCGACGATCAACTCCTCAAGTTCACAATCGACGGTAAGTTCGTTATGCAGATCGGCCACAGCAATCACAGCCGAGGCAACGCCGATACGGAGAACCTTCACCGTCCGACCGATGTGCATTACTTTGCGCCGACCAACGAGGTGTTTGTCTCCGACGGCTACGGCAATCACCGCGTCGTGGTGTTCGACGCCGATACCGGCGCGTTCAAGCGAATGTGGGGCGCGTTCGGCAACCGTCCCCAGGACGACGATCATTGCGAGCTCGTGGACAAGGACGACGGATCGCCGGCAGGGCCGCCGCAATTCAACATCGTCCACTCGCTGCGCGTCGCCAATGACGGAATGGTCTATGTGGCGGACCGCGAGAACCGTCGTGTCCAGTCGTTCACGGTGGCTGGAGCATTCGTCAAGCAGCTTCGGCAAGTGGGCGGCCCGCGCGCAGCATCCGTTGCTTTTTCGTCGGACGCAGAGCAGAAATTTCTCTATCTCGGCAATACCGACAATATCACGGTCGTCGAACGCAAGTCGCTGGAAATCCTTGGGACCATCAAGCCTCCCGGCTCGATGGGCGGCGGTCACATGATCAGCGCCGATGCCGGCGGCAATATCTACGTCGCCTCGCCTTCCCGAGGCGTGCAAAAGCTCACTTTCAAAGGCACGAGCGGGCGGGGCGCTCCCTGATGCGACTGCGTGCTGGCCAAGCGTCTGCGCAGAGCCGATGGCGATCCCGGTTGAACCAGTGCATTTCGTGCGAAAATTGGCCCTTTACGTTAGTTGCGGCTGCCGCCAGTCGCTAGCAAAGCAGCTAGACGTTATGTCCGTTCCTCGCGCCTCCCCGCCGTTGGGCGTTGGCGGGCAACGCGAAGCGGTCCCCACCGGTTATCGATCGTTACCTCCTGTAGGAGAACACGTTTGCGCAATTGGTGATCCAATCACGTTTCTTGCTGAAAACGGATTGTCAGGCGCGAACATCGACGGTGCGGCATTGCGACACCGTCATACCGAGCACTGCGACGGCGAGAACAGCGAGCACCACGATCGAGCTGCTCACATACACAAACACAAGTCCCCCTCCGGATTGAGAGACCCCCGGCACGCCAAGCAGAGGAGCAATGCTCGGTATCGTCGTCACCTATGGCGCCCGTCCCTATCAGTTCACGTCGCGCATCTCATTCGGGCAGGCGCTGGTTGGCAAGTTGCAGGCCCTGTCTACAATTCCCTTGCCCGGCGCAGAGCCCTGTCGGCGAAAAACTGAAACTTTTGGCAGAGCCGAGTGAGCAACGAGTCGCCGGCGATGCTGCGGCACGGAATGCGCTCCCAAGCGTGCGTGTTGTTTCCCGGTTTCGGGAGACGTGGACGAATTAGCCATCGCATCGGTCGTCAAGACAACTGGCGCGACGATTGCGGCCGCTGCCGCTGCGAACAGTAAATTCCGCAACATGACACGTTTCCTCGTTTCGATACCCCCACGGCCCGTTGAGGAAGATAGTTGCTATATCGAAGATAAATCGGCAGTCGGCTGAGACAACTAAATTGGCGTTCAAAAGACTAAATTCACTGTTAATCTCCAGGAAAATGACCAGGGGTTCGGCCGTCGTACTGTACTCGACAATTCCTCTTGCCATCCCTCGCCGAGATTCGGAGAGCTCGGGGTTCGGCATAAAAACTGGCACGCCAAAACCAACCTTCTTGAGTTTTAGATGGCGACGAGTGTACATGGGAGTAAGATTGCCCCACCATACCAGGTTGCTTCACGTCCAATTCAATGCGCTCGCGATAGCTGGGACAGTCCTCTGATCAAGTCCAGGGACGGCGACGACCCAGTAGGAGAGAGATGCCCAGTGGTTCTATATGATCGGTGATCGCGGGGATATGATAGATTAGAGATCACTTGTGCGACCACTGGAGATCTCATGCCAAAGAGTGCTCTTAGCGAGGTAGCGACCGACGAGCTCGTGAGGAAGCGGCTCGCGAAGCTCATGGCTCTCGAGTGTTTCAGGAACTCGAAGCTCGAGGATCTGCATGCAGGCATATCCCCGAACTCGCAAAGTGGGGACTACTCGGATGTCAAGGTGGTCACGCCCTATGGCGAGATCTCGTGGCAGCGTCTCGGGCGCTTTAGCGATGATGAAATGAAAGTGCTGATGATCGATGTTGTCGATCGCTGCTACGAGTTTCTTTCCGAGCTCCTCGACGAGCGGAGTGCGGCGGGGATCATCGAGCGGTTGAGGTTGCGTGATCCTCTGCCAAGGTGGAATGATCCGCGGACGCGCTCTTGAGCGGTACTCGACGAGGGGCAATGGGATGACTGGCGCATCACAGCTTTTGACTTGAATGAGCAGCGGTGCCAGGAACCGCTATGCGGCAAGCTTAGTTGGGAATTCTGAGTTGGGCGCGACTGATTGGGTCGGTGAACTGATTCAAGCTTGTGCCGGAATCTTTCCTCGCGGGCTGATTGCTTGACCTGCTCCAGCGCGGCCGCGGGCTCGCCTGCCGCCGGCTCGGCGATCACGTGTTGATCGTTCGGACCCCCGTGGGGAGCAAGCCGCGGGGCCCCTCCCGCGGCTGCGCAGCCGATCACCCCTTAGAAGCGCGTGAATGGGGATTTTGTAGAGCCCCTTGGCGGTGATGGACTGCCTGTTGGATCGGCCCTGCGACCAAGCGGGCCTTGCGCCCCTACGGCCCCTTGCGTCGCTTGGCGTTCGTACAGTTGCAAGGCTGGCCCGCGATTGGGCCGATGGCCCTCCCTGTCCAGCGCAATCGATTTTGGCGGCCCCATCTGCCCGATGGGACCGCAGGGGGTTAAGGGGACGGGCGGTCACGTAACGGTTCTGTCGGATCAATAGGAATGTTGGCGACTTGGGGGGACGGTGTGGCGTTCACGGTGGCGTTATAGGACGCCCCCTGGCGAGAGCTAAGGCAAAACAGCGCCCGCCCCCACCCAATCCCACCAAGCCCTTGGAATTGCTGGACCGCAACGAATCGCTTATCCGTCAATGGGTTGGTAGGGCTCCAAGGGACAATTGGCAACCGGATTTTCGGGATTTGTCGACATCCAAAAGCCCGCCCCCTGGCGTCGCCGATACCTTAGCGAGCCTCAGGGGGCGTTGGCGGACCCGTTGTGCTGATGTTACAAGGGCGGCGTAGGTTTGCGTATCGAAGCGCCTGCTTTTCAGGGAGGATTCCATGAAAAAGATGTTGATCGCGTCTCTCGTGCTGCCGCTCGCCCAGACTGCCGCCTCAGCCCAGACCACGGGTGATGCTGCGGCTGGAAAAGCTTACTGGGACAGGGTCGCCCCCAGAGCCACGGATTGCAAGGACTGCCACAACTTCAATGGTGAGGGCGGCTTCGGGCCGGATCTTGCCGGTCGCGGATTAAGCGCGGCGCAAATCGAGCGCGCCGTGCGCAAACCCTGGGGAATCATGCCCGCTTTCGTGGAGAGTCAGGTCAGCAGCAAGGATGCGGCCGATCTCGCCGCCTATTTCGCCTCGTTGCCGAAGCGGGCGGAGCCAGACGGATGGAATGTCGAAGTTCCGCCAGGCGCACCTCCCGGCCAAGCCACCATGATCAATATGGGCTGCGGCCAATGTCACGGCGCTACCTTCAACGGCCCGCGCGCGAACATAGGCTTGTCCGGCATGAACTTCGATTACTTCGCCAACCTTGTCTACAACCATACAACCGCCATGCCGCAGTATCGCGCCGAGATCGGAAATAACGCCACCAACCTCGACATGGGCAATTTCAACAGAGCGCGCCTGACAATGGGGCAATTGCGGCAAATCTATTTCTGGGCGCGTGACGAAATCGGAGTCCGTGCACCGATGGTGGGTCGGATCGCCAAGGGCGAACCCGGTCCGAACGGGGTGACCTACCCGGTGACCATTACCAACAACGGCCTCCAGGGCAAAGGCGTGATCGCCGAGGGCTTGACGATCAATCTTACCATTCCGGCGGATACCACCGTCCTAGCAGCAACCGGCACGGGCTATCAGGGGACCCACACCGACGATAAGACCAAGGCGACCGTCGCCACCTGGAAATTGCCGCGCAGCGCGCCCAAGGATCAGGAGAAGCTCAGCGTTACGCTCTCCAAGGCCACAACTGCCGCCGCCAACCTCAGAGGCGATATCCACTGGGCCAAGCCGTCGCCTAAGGACGGCCCGAGCACGGACGTCGTCAATATCGCACCCGCGCCACTCTAATCGAGGCGCCTGGCAGGTTGTGATCGCAGCCTGCCGTTCTTGCCGTAATTTTCCGAAGGTCCTCACCGCTTGCCATGCCGCTCTTGGCGCATACCGGCGGCCTCAGCCTATTCCCTGGCCGTGAAGGGGATCAGCGAGTCGCGCACTGCCTGTTTTGGGTGTGCGACTAGCCCGGTTGTGCCCCACGGTCCCTTGCGTCGCTTGGGCGCTGCAGGGCGGCTGGCCGCGCCATCGCACACATGGCGCTCCTGGCACCCTTGCGCCGCCGCCGATCGACCTCCGCGACTTGCCTCATCGGACCGATGGCGGCCCCTCGGTGCCACGCGAGCCCGTGGACAGGCTCGGGACCTAGGGGACCGTGCGGTTCAAGGTACCCTACAAAGGTCGTGAGCCTCCCGCGCGGCTTTCCCAAGCCAAAGAAGAAATTCGTTCGCGAGGGTGGCATTTGTTGCGTCGGGCAAGCCACCGCATTCGCTGATCGGGTGGTCACCCAAAATGGGCGCCATCAAAATGCGCGGCAGTGAATTGCCTGATGGGCGCCTGCTTGCAGCTCGCATGTGGCACGACGGCGACCGGTGGATGATTTCGGGGCAGTTTGAATGCGCCCGTCTCCGGATATCCGTGAATGATGCGACCGAGCTTTTTACCCTTCGGATCGAGGATGCGTATTCCGCCTGAACCACCGCAATAAACATTGCCAGGATATCCACCGTCACGCCAGCAGGCCCACCGGGCCCGCGGAGGTCAGCGAAAATGCGGTCGGTCGGTTTCGCCACAGTGCCATTGGCGCAACGTCGCAAGCTCGGATGTGGCCGCGCAGATAGTCGCCAATGTAGAGCAGGCTTTCGGCCGGCGCGAAGGCGAGCCCATTAGGAAACGCAAAAGTCATTGGCGAGCGACGTAATGGTGCCACCATCGCCGGACCCGCGATAGACATCGCAATAAGTCCCGTCCCACTGATCATGCGCGGGGATGAACCCATCAGGTCGGTGAAATAGATTGTTCCGTCGGACTTCACGATCACGTCGTTCGGACGGTCGAGGCGCTGGCCCTGGTTGATATGATTCGAATTTCGGAAACGCTGATCTAGTGGCCATTACCGTGATGCTGCCGTGCGGGTCGCCCAACCCGGTCGGTGTCATCCATCCGCGGCGCATGGGCATCAGCGGACCTGCCGCGATCGTTCGAGTGCAACCGATGGCTCGATTGGCGTGCTTGGCGTCCGACATCGCACAATCGAGCAGCAGCAGTGGGCGAGGCGTTGAGGCAGACACCACGGGTATCGGAGACGTTAGGCCACAATGCCAGTGGGACCCGACGAGACTCTTAGTGCTACCATTGCTTGGAAGTTCGAAATCATCAGAGTTGAGGAGGAAAACTTGATCAAGGTCAGCGTGCTCTACCCCAACGCAGCGGGCTGTCGGTTCGACATGAACTATTATCTCGACCAGCATATGCCGATGGTGCAGCAGAAGCTTGGTCCTGCCTGCAAGCGCATGGCGGTCGAAGAGGGCATCGCCGGCGGTGCGCCTGGAGCGCCTGCAACATTTGTCGCGATGTGCCACCTCTACTTCGACTCGATCGACGCCTTCCAGAGCGCCTTCGCGCCGCACGCGCAGGAGATCATGGCGGACATTCCCAACTACACCAACACCCAGCCCACCATTCAGATCAGCGAAGTTAGGATGTAAAACTGGCTTTGACGTTTACTTCGGACTTGCAAAATCGCGCCGGAAAACGAACTCGTGGGACCCGAAGAAATCTCAAGCCCGAACGCCTCGGGCTAGAGCCGAAATGGTCGACATCGCGCAGCAGCGCCTCCACGCCCGCTGCACGTCGGAAAGAGCCCGCATCTCGTCCCACGTATTGGATGTGGGTGCGCGGCACACAAAAGCGACCGCGTCGGCAACTAACGAAAACAATACCCCTCCCAAAGCTTTCCCGCATGGGAGGGGTTCTTTCGCTACTGGACGGATCAGTAGCAGAACATGTTGCAGAACTGCCGAGCGCGCACATCCATTGACAGGTGGTCCGACAATTACCAGCCACCTGTTGGCCCTCGGGTGACGGATTTGATCCGCAATCTATCTTCGATGGGCGGCATTGACCGATGTGGCCAAGAGGATGGCAAGAAAAAGAGAAGATGAGGCGCATGTATAAAAGCTTGCCCTCGGGATTTTTCGCGCCCAACAGATGTGATAGCCGGGCCTATGGCTGAGGCCCAGAGGGACCTGCAAGGACTCAAACAACGCGAGGCGTCCCCACCCCGGAATTCCGTTAAGAAGGCGTAGGGGTCGAACACCCCAGGCTGCATGAATGAATCAATCAGTATCGCCGCTCTTGACACCGGCAGAGAGCGTGCCATGCCACAAATTTTGCGGCCACAAGATTAATTCATGGTAACGTCAGGTTCGCTGATCAACATCAGCTCCCCCGCAAGTGCCTGATTGACGGTGCCGCTCGATCAGCGCACCATTGGCGCCGATCACCTCGCCCAATCGGGTGATCAACCTTCGTGTCACCTGCCCGCGCGACTGGCGCGGGCTTTTTTCTGGGCACGAGCAAGCGAGGCAAAGCCAGCGGTCGGGCGTCAGCCCGCCGCCGCTCTCCCGCGCAGTCATTGTGGACGCGGCGCAACTGGCGGCTGGCTCGAGGGAGACATCGGCTTCTGCGCCCCAGTCCGAGCCGCCGTCCCGATTGACGGCGCCGTTCATTCAGCGCAAATTGCGGTGGTCTTTTAACTGTGGTGCTCATGGTGATCCTGATCAGGATCTCTCTCGGTTTTCGTTTGGCGGGCGCAGCGGTCGTGTCGATCTGCCTCTTATGTGGCGGCGCCGGCGCGCAGGGCAAACTTGACGCTCGCTATGTGGCTACGTTGGCCGGCGTGCCAATTGGCGAAGGTGCGTGGCTGATCGACATCGGTGAGAAGCAATTTACCGCAGTGGCGAGCGGCATGACCACCGGTTTGCTGCGGGTGTTTGCGAACGGCGAGGGCAATGCCGCCTCCCGGGGCATCGTGCGCAGTAACAATTTGCTGCCGAGGATATTTGTGTCGACGGTTATTAATGACAAACGAATACAGGAAATGCGAATTGTGCTCAGCGCCGGAACCGTCAAGGAGTTGATGGTCGATCCACCGACACCGCCCGGTCCGGAGCGAATCCCTCTGACGGAGGCCCATCGGCGCGGCGTCATCGATCCGATGAGTGCGGCCTTGATACGGGTTTCAGGCAGCGGCGATCCGGTTTCACCCGAGGCGTGCCAGCGTACCATCCCCATATTCGACGGACGCATGCGGTTCGATTTGCAATTGAACTTCAAGCGAATCGAGCAAGTCCGCGCCCAGGGCTATCAGGGGCCGGTCGTGGTCTGCGGGGTTCAATTCGTGCCGCTGGGCGGTTATGTGCCCGAACGTCCGGCAATCAGATATCTGATCGCACGGCAGGACATTGAAACATGGCTGGCCCCGATCCCGGGAACCCGGATCGTTGTGCCCTATCGGATCTCGCTGCCGACGCCATTGGGCCAGGGGGTCCTCGAGGCCACAGAATTCGTCGCAACGGCGAGTCCCCGCTCGACGCCCGCCACTCGTTGATACCTGCCCGCGCCGTTTGTCGCGGGCTTTTTCCGAGCCGCAGAGCTACAGCAGCGAGCGGCCGCCCGCTCAGCGCCCGAACGGCCGCGGACCTCTGGCATGGCGGGACCATTTTGACGGCGCCGCTCCATGGCGAGGTCAGAGATGAGCAAGATGAGCACGTGCGGTTTGCCGCAGATCGTGTAGATGCTCGTGTCGTCCGCGAGGACGATCGGCTGGTGGCCTTTCTCGATCGCGAACCGATTAGGACATATCCAGATTGCCGTGATTCATTTTGAGGTATTTCGACATTTGGCCGAGCATCGGGCCGAGGTTGTCTACGGGTTGGCATGCTTGGACAACGAATCGGCACGGCTTTGATGCGGCTCTGTGGTCGCCGGCATTTCTGTTTACCGGCGGGAACATCGCGCCCCCGCACAGGTCATTCCGATGGATGATCACCTCACATCGGCACATCATTGGAAGACACAGTCACATTTCGCGCCACCGCCAAGCCGCTAGCCGAACTTTACCCAACGGCTGATGAGGGCACAAACGCGTGGGCGGTCGTTGCCTACCGGCCAGCTCGCGGTGCCAGCCTTCCTCGCGTTCGGCAGTAGCAAGGCCGGCGCGCAAGAGGCTGGCGACCGTATCGCCACCGGATGCACGGGTGGGCACGTGAATTCGGTAACGCCGTGCCGGCTGCGGCGATGAGCTCTCGCCGTCCCGTCATCTCATAAAAGCTCACTTGAGTTCAGACGCGCTGCCTTTTACTTTCCGGCGAGCAAGGTATCGGAATTGGCGCGAGCGAGCCATTTTGAGATCTTCGAAGCTAGGGTTCAACGAGCGGGCAAAGGGAGGGACCATGTTACGCAAGATCGTCCTCACGGCGATGATAATGTTGGCGGTGCCAACATTGGGCATGGCACAGCGCGAAGAACATCGTGAAAGGCCGGCACCGGGAGAATTCCGAGGACCACATCCCGGCGGCCCGCCAGGGCGCTTTCTTTTTCACGGTCGTCCATTTAACCGGGTTCACCTCGCCCCGTTCGTCTATCCACCCGGCTGGGCCTACCGGCGCTGGGTGATCGGCGCGGTGCTGCCACCGCTGTTCCTCGCGCCGGCTTATTATTACAGCAATTGGGCCGCCGTTGGCCTGCCGCCGCCTCAGCCCGGCTTTCAATGGGTGCGGTATGGGCCCGACCTGCTTCTGGTCAACGTGACGACTGGCCAAGTTGCAGATACAGTCTACGGCGCCGTCTACTAAGGCACACAACCATGCCGTCCACCGGGCGCTTCGCTGGGCGGCACAAAATTCACGATCTATTGAAATCAGGCGGTGCCGCCAACCGCCCGACCCACGACGTGCATGTATCGACCTGGTGCTGAAGGCTTGGCGGGAGCCAGCCCTCCGGCCTTCTCCTGTTGTCGAAATGTGGTTCAGGCGCCAGAACTGCCGTATCCTCCAGCGCGGAGCTCCCGCGACGCGGCGCGTCTCTGAACCCGTCGCGCAATTTGATCGAGCCTTCTGGGCCAATCCTCACCTGATCCGTCGGTCAGCTTCTTGCCGGGCTTGGCTGCTGCGACCACGAAAGTCGGACATGGTCGCGGCGGACGTAATTGGCATGACTGCCTCGATGAATGCCAAGATCAGCGCCGGCAACACGCCGAACTCGATCGCCGGCTCTACTAGGGCCTGTCCTCAGTTGAGAAGGATGATAGTCGCGACCAGTTGGACCGCTGCGAGAAAATTTCGGGCGAGTTTGTCGTAGCG
>JASHRR010001401.1 GCA_030037185.1 Xanthobacteraceae bacterium
GCCGATGGCCGCTGCGGCACGCCGCTGAACGGCCAATGCTCCAGCGCCGCCCCGAACGCGTCCTGCACCGCGTCCTCGATCAAGTCGAGCCGCCCCGGCCCGAGCACGCGCGCCAGCCAGGCGGAAATCTTTCCGGCCTCGCGCCGGAACAGGTCGTCGACCAGTGCGGCGGATGTGACGCCCGTATCGGAACTTGCGAGCCCGTTCATGGCAGCCTCACATCCCAACCGCACTGGTCCCCTCGGCGAGCTTCAATCAGGTCGAGTACGTCTCGTCGATCTCGCGGACCTCGATCCGGCCGCCATAGCCGAGATGCGGCGACGTTTCCGCCACGCCGCAGGCCTCGTCGTAGTCCTTGGCGCTGATCACCCAGAAGCCGCCGATCACGTCCTTGCTCTCCGCGAACGGCCCGTCCGTAATGCTGGTGCGGCCGCCCTTCGACTGCATGATCTTGCCGGCGTCGTTGGTCAGCTTCTGGCCGGCGCGGTGGCGTCCTTCGGTGCGGATGCGGTCGGTCCAGGTGACATAGGTCTTGGTGATGGCCAGGGCCTCGTCCGGCGAGCTCGGCCGCGGCTGGTTCGGATTCATGTAGAGAAACAAGATGTAGTTCGGCATGGGCTACTCCTGGGTCTGGGCTGGCACCAGTGCCGCCGCCCAGTGTACTGACGATCGTGGGAGTGGCGAACCGACATTTGAGAAAAATCGAGCAATCGCAATGGCTCAGGGGTGCCCAGGGGCGGCGCCGCCGATGACGGTCTGCCGCCGAAGGACCGCAGTCAGGAGACCGCCGCCACCGTGGCGAGCACCGCGACCAACAGGAAGGGCGAGCGGGCCCCACTGGACCGCATGAAACTGCTCGCACTGGCGCCAGCCGATGTCGCCGACCCTGGCGACGCGCCGGATATGCTCGGTTCGTGCTGATCGTGCAGGAAGGGGAACAGCAGTTTGGTCCCCGGCTCGGGAATCAAGGCCGGTCATGAGCGCGACGATCGGCTCCTCCGGCGGGTCTTTTTCTTTGGGGACCTCCCGGTGAATGGTAGATGGCGCCCGCATCATCAAACGCACCGACGGCGAGCCGATACCAGATCCGCGCGACCCGAATGCACAGCCGATGCCGCCACTGCCCTCACCCGACGAGCTGGTGATCAGGTGCAGGGCGATGTTCCGCCCTTGGGTATCGGGCGATTGTAGGCGGCGGTGGCCACGTCGACGTGGGCCAGCCGGCCGAGCACCTCGGTGTTGCGCCCGTACTCCATTACGACTTTGTGTTCGAGGGATTGTTCCATGGCATCATTGTAGGTAGATGGCCGAGGGGCATGGGAAGACCACGGGGGCGCGGTACGTCGGGGCCTATCGGAGGTTTTCTCTTAGAATCCATGGTCCTTCATCTCCTCGAGCAACTCGCTCTTGATCTTCTTCCACTCCTCTTCTGAGACGTCGGGCCACCGCTCCTGGCGCATTTTCTCTGCCACCTTCTCGGGCAACTTCTCCGGCGAGCGCTGAGGGCGGTGCACAAAGCGGGGCGGCTAGCCGGGGTACCTCGGACGTGCCGCTCATGTTATCTGCACAGCCGTTCGTGACCCATAGCGGCAGTGTACGCCTTGGATAGAGTTGAAGGTCAAGGCCTGCAACTTGATGGCCCTCGTCGGGACCTTGCGACCTCACAGCGGTAAGAAAAATCCGTCGAGTGGAAGATAGCGGTCGAAGTATCTCGACGCGACCAGAAGCGTGGCGTACCTTCGAGCAATCGATGGCCAGCCGGCCCAGCCTGACCGGAGGGAGCGGCAAGGACGTAATGCGGCAATTGGGACCGCCCTGCGGATGGGGTAGCAGATGTTCTCATTTTTTGAGTTGAAGTTCGTTTGCAGCCGGCTCGCGCGCAGGACGCGGTGGGGTAGAATCCTTGCCGGCGCCGTCCTTGCGGCTTGCGTTAGCGGCGCTGCAGGCGCCCAGGCGCCCGAGAAGATTCCCAACCTTGCTTCGTCCGGCAATTCGGCCTGGACTCCATTGACGATAAACGGTGGAATCGCTCGTTACGGCACCGGCTGGTTCGATCCGCCCGCTGGACTGCGTGGGCCGATCAAGCAACATCCCGACTACCCGCTGCGCGGGAACGAAACCAGGAGACCAACGCCCGCGCTCGGCAACTGGAAAGACCCAATTCTAAAGTCCTGGGCGGCTGAGCAGATGCGTCTGTCGAATGAGGAATTTCTTTCCGGCAAGGTCGGGATTCCATTCCTGGCTCAGTCGCGCTGCTGGCCAGGGGGGGTGCCAGGTCAACTGCTTTGGACAACAGAACCACTATATTTCATTCAGACGCCCAAGGTGGTGTGGATGCTCTGGCAGCGCGACCAATGGGTGCGCCGTATCTACATGACCGACCAGCATTCGGAATATGTGAAGCCGTCCTGGTACGGCGAGTCCATCGGCCGCTATGAGAACGGCGAGCTGGTCGTGGACACCGTCGGCCTGGCCGCGAACAAAAACAGCTACATCGACATGTACCGCACCCCGCACACCGAAAAGCTGCATGTTGTGGAACGCTTCAAGGTCACGCCAGACAACAAATTCCTGGAAGCACTCGTCAAGATCGAGGACGAGGATACGTTTAACGAACCCATGTATATGACCAAGCGCTGGCGTAGGGACAGCAGCGATTGGCTCGAAACGATTTGCGCCGAGAACAATATCGACCCCTTCAATGAAAACCCGGTTTCCGTTCCGCAAGCCGAGCGGCCAGACTTTTGACCGCAACGGCGCCAAAGGGGAGGGTTTTCATTGAGCGCTCGCCGCATCGACGCACCGAGGATGCGCGATTCGACGCCCCGCCCACGCGCAGCGACCTGATCAAATTCGGGGGCTGAGCCGTCAGGTGAGCTCCGGCGGGCGGGCGGGCGGTGCCCGCACCTCCGGTGCCTCACGCGCGTCGAAGGACTCCGGCGTTCAGACCCCGAACAGCTCTTTGAGCGTGCGCCCGGTGGTCGCTTTGGCCTGGGTGATAGCCCGCTCTTCCGCCTTGTTTTTCGGTTGTGAGAAGCCGTGCGCCGTGCCGCTGTAAAGCTCGACTTCGAACGGCGTCTCCGCAGCTTTCAGCTCGTCGATCACATGGCCGAACTCGACTGGATAGTTCGGGTCCTCGGCGCCGTGCAAGATGAGAAACATGCCCTTGGCATTCTTCGCCCAGCCGGAGGCGTGACCGCCGAACGAGCCATGGATCGCGACATTGGCAGCGAGAGGTGCGCCGGTCGACCCGAACTCGACGCCTACCGTACCGCCAAAGCAATAGCCAATCAGCGCGATGCGTGAGGCGTCGACCAGCGATTGCTTGGCAAGAGTATCGAAGCCGGCTTGAGCGCGCGCCTTCATGAACGCGCGATCCTTGCGGAACATATCGGTCTGCGCAGTGATCTCCTCGAGATTTTTCGGCAGCATGCCGAACATGTCGGTGGCGAAGACGTAATAGCCGAGTTTCGACCATTCCTCCGCCTGCTGCTTGGCGAAATCAGTCAGGCCGTTGCGCGCATGCACCATGAAGATGGCTGGGCGCTTGCCGGTTACGCTGTCGTCGTAAGCCACATAGGCTTTGAGCTTGGTGTTGCCGTGGCTGTAGTCAATGGATTCGGTCTTCATCGCCGCACGTACCGGCGTGGACGAAAATGGGGCCGCGCCGATAGCGACGGTCGCGGGCCCCAACAGCGCAAACCTGCGGGTGATCGTCATGGGTACCTCCCTCTCGCGTGAAACGCTTCGCTAAGCTTGGCGCGCCGGCAAGGGAATGTCGAGCGGAAAGCAGGCACCTGGGGTTTTGAGGGGAGTGTCAATAATCTATCAGTTTAAAGCACTTTTCGACGCTCGGAACGTGTCAACCAACCTTGATCCAATTGAAATCGTCCATAGGCTTCTCGCCTGTCCAATTGTCCGCAGTTGAGATACAGCGGCGGTGAGCCGGATCGATCGGCACGGGCGCGATTGTGCAGGTTTTTCGGATGCCGGCGTGACAAGCTTATCGACGCACAAAGGCGGCCGGCATCCGAAAAACGCCATTTCAGTACTCGGGGGGGCAGACATCCGTTTGTCGATCCGGTTGTGACTGGCTGGCCTATGGGCCTTGGCCCGATGAACCGTCGCATGGCGATGAAGATAGCCCCTTTTTGGCGCTTGCCTTGAAACCTGCCCTAGATGCACATCCGACGCATGCGCCCCGTGGTGTCCCAGTACTCCCCCAAAGGCCGCTGTGCCACGCGCATCCATCTATCTCGTAATCTTCATAGCAAGGCGTCCACAGAGTCACTGAATTTGTTAAGAAGCTCATTCTGATACCAACAAGTGTAACGCGTAAGGCAACTCCGAATGCGCCATTCCCACGGCGCGATGACGAGGTGAATAGTGTTGTCTTGAGGCGGCGAAGGCGCGCAAGCGATCCGCTACTTCTTCAGAATGCTCTTCTGATATACCCCAGGCGTGTAACCAAAGAGGCGTCTGAATTTGTTCGTAAAGTGGCTTTGATCAAAGAAACCGGCTGCCATAGCGGCCTGGTCAATCGACCATCCTTTCGTGAGTAGCAGCTTGGCGTTGGTCAGACGGACCTGCGTTTGATAGGCATGAGGTGGAAGGCCGACCTCCATCCGAAATACGCGATTCAAATGGAAACTACTCAGGCCCACCAGGCGAGCGAGTTCATCCAGAGTGAAATTGTCCGCGTAGTTTTCGTGCAGGTAT
>JASHRR010001402.1 GCA_030037185.1 Xanthobacteraceae bacterium
GGGACGATCAAGCGTCACCCTGAAAAAGAACCGCAGTGCCGAGATTGTGCTGTTGATCTTGGGAACGCTGGCGCCGCTCGACGTCAGATGCAACTGAAAGCCGCGTACATCCTCCGGTTTGGCTGTATCGGGGTAGCGCTTGAGGTAATTTGCGAAGTCCTTGACCTGTCGCACATAGTCATGTTGGGTTTTCTGCGCGAACTTGCGGATCGTCATGTCCTCGATCATGCGCCGACGCAACGGGCTGATAGCTTGCTCGGTCATGGGGCTGCTCCTGTTTTGAGTAAGGTTGCTAACCCCTCATCTCAAGACAGGACGCACCCATCCGCTACTTTAATGAGCCGCGATCGAGGCAGCGCCCCAGCACCCTACCGCGCGAGCGGTTTAGTCCCTTGACCCGAAGCTGCCATTCCAGGCTTCCAAGGGAAGAGACTTTGCGACCCGTTGAACAGGGCTCTGTATTGGCGCGGAGACCGTCATGACCAAGCGCCGGAACACGACGCTTGTATTGAAATCACCACGGAAAGCGAACCTGAAGCGATCGTCAGCCACGGCGTGCGATCGGGGGCCGAGGACCTCATCCCGGCCGAGCTCGGCCCCAAGCCGGAACACGCAGGGTGGGCAAATGCCGACTGATCAGGTCCATTATCACGACGCCAAGGCCGTCTTTGCCCACCCTACGTGCCTACTTTGTCCGCGTCAAAAAGCCCAGAATCGCTTCTGCCGCCGCCTGCGGCTGATCCTGCACCAGGAAGTGCCTCGCCTCGGCAATGGTCTGCCGCTCAACGTGATCGGCGACCTGTGCGATCGAGGCGTGGGAGAAGTCAGCGAGCCCATTTTCGGCTGCGAGGGAAAGCACCGGGAGGGCAAGCCGTTTCACGGCGAGCTTCTCGCGATTGACTTTCGCGTCGTCGAGCAGCGTCCGGTAATAGTTGAAGCTCGCCACGAGGCCGCCCGCCGCATAGCTGCGCGCATATTCGTCGATATCGGACGGCGTCAGCGCGTCCGTGTGCAGCGTGCCACGGCGGTAGAAATACTCGATGAATGGCCGCTCCCGTCCCGCGACCAGCAGCTCGTTGATCCCCTGCGTCATGTTGAAACCCATGTGCCAGCTGCCGCCATGGGCCACGTCCATCGACGCTTCGAGGCCGAACCCCGGAATGGCGCTCTCAATGAAGACGAAGTCGCGCACATCCGCCGGAAAGCTTGCCGCATAGGCATAGCCCACGGGCCCGCCCATGTCCTGGGCGACGAGGTGAATGCGGCCAAATCCAAGCGATCGCATCAGTTCGTGCAGGTCGGTTGCGACCGTCACCTTGTCGTAGCCGCCGGCGGGGCGCTCGGAATCGCCGTAGCCGCGCATGTCGGGCGCAACCACGGTGAACCGGGCTGCCAGTACCGGGATGACCTTGCGCCATGCGTACCAGGTCTCAGGCCAGCCATGGATAAGGAGAACCGGATCGCCGCTGCCGGCGACCACGTAATGGAGCTGCACGCCGTTGACCGTCGCGTGGCTCGATGCCGCTCCATCCGGCACGGGCGCAGGCGTTGCGGGCCGGTCATCACCGTCCGCATGAGCACGCCCAGACACCATCAACATCGCAATCATTTCGGCTGCATATGTGCGACGCGACACTAGCATGTCAGCAACCTCCTCCTTGCAACCGGTCGCCGGCGGGCTTGTCCCGGCGCCCCGAGAGTTGAGCACGCGCAAGCTAAGCGCGATGGCCGGGACAAGCCTGGCCACGACAGTGTTTGGAACGCAGTCAAGGGCTCTCCGCGAAGAACCGCAAGATCAGTTCCGCGGTTATCGCCGGCTGTTCTTCTGGGACGAATTGAGCACAGTTCTCGACGACGACGGACTGAACGTTGGACGCAAGATGGGCGGGGTTCTCCGCCACCCACCTGCCGAGGTCCGCCGACGGCCAGGACCGGCAGGTCGATCCTGCGCGCCATGGCAGCGCGATTGTTCTCCACGTCAACGGGGAGCGCGCGCACCAGCTCGAAGCCGGGCCGCATCCCGTCCGGCGCGCCATAGCCGTGCATGTATTCGTCGATATCCGCCTCCGCGATCGCATCGGGGGCGAGCGCAAAGCTGCGACAGAACCAGGCGAGATATTGGCGCTCGTGCCCTGCCACGATGGTTTCCGCGAAGCCCGGAATGCGATGGAAGCCGTAGAACCAGGGCTCCCTGAAGTCTGGGTCGTGCTCGCTCCAGGGCCCGCGCGGCTGGGACTCGATGACGACCAGACGGCGCACCTCGGAAGCCCATGTGGTTGCGCACGCGGTTGCAGTCGATCCTCCCCAGTCGTGGCCTGCAAGCAGGACGCGATCGTAGCCGAGCCGGCAGACCACCTCGCGGATGTCGGCCGCCATCGTCTTGCGGTCGTAGCCGCCGGGCGGGTGCGACGAGTCGTTCCGTGCAGCAGGATGACGGGCGGGCCCGCGCCGCCGATCAGGTAGTGGATGCGGACGCCGTCGTCGAGCGCGGCGTCTCCGGTCACACGGATCATCGGGATCCATCAGGCAGCTCTCGCTCCACGGCGGCGCGTATCGGCACGATGTTGTCCGCCGTCCCCTCGCCCTCCCCTGCCCATATGCCGCCAGTTGCGCCGCCCACGCCTCCATCAGTCGCCTGCGCTTCTCCAGGGCATCGCCGTGCTTGTAAGCGGCCTCGACCTTGTCGCCTTTGGCGTGCGCCAGCGCCGCTTCCGCAAGGCAGTCCGGGAACGGCGTCGCCTCGCCCACCCAATCGCGAAACGTCGAACGGAATTCGTGCGGGACGACTT
>JASHRR010001403.1 GCA_030037185.1 Xanthobacteraceae bacterium
GACATGTTGCGAATCATCACCAGCGCGCGGGGCGCCATCAACGGTCTTATGGCCGAAGTCATTGAAGACTATGTTCGAATGCGAGTTGTCGATCCTTTAAGAGAGCCAGACACAGAGCGCGCGCTTGCGGCCGAGCAATTGATCGACATAGTTCGCTCTTATCTGAAATAGGTGATTGTGCTGCCTGCCACGAGCGATGTCACAAGGAAAGCGTGTACGAACATGCGCGCTCCCGTTGCGACTTGCCGATGAATAGCCAGCAAGCTAGCGCTCGAAGGGTGCGCGCGAACAGGGGTTGCTGGAAGTTATGGCTGGCATATCGTGCGGCTGATTCAAGGCCCGACTTTTTCCATCGAAGGAGCGATATGCCTGTGTTCAACGATAACATGATGAAAGCGATTCAGCCACAGCTGCGGTGGAGATCATGCAGAGCGCCGGCGCCGCCTGGAAGCGCGCACCCCTTTTAGCACGTGCCGCCGGAAGCAAAGTACGAGCCACATCCACGGCAAAGCTGACAGGCCTCAGCGGCTCGCCGGGCGATTTGCGGCACAGCCGGAACAGACGCGGGGCAATCAGGCGCCAATGCCACAAGAGGTTGTCAATAACGCGGAATATTGTATCGCAGCGAGACGACAAGGCTGATTTGTGCGCCGGCCATTTCGGCGGGCGGCGGTGGAATTGAGACGCGATGCACGAGCGCGAGCGTTTCCGCGTCGAGTGCCGCCGAGCCGGAACTGCCGGCGATGTGAGCGGATGTAACCCTTCCTTGCCGGTCGATAGTGAAGGCCAAGTGAGCGGTGCCTTCCTCATGATTTGATTCAGCGCCGGGCGGGTAGCGCTTGTTTCGTTCCAAAATGCCGATAACTTGACTTCTCCAATCCGATGGCGATGGTCCACCGCTCGGCGCAGCCGCCGCGGCGGCTGTCCGTGTTGACTGCGAGGCCGCCGGCTTTGCTGTTTCCGGCTTTGCGGCGCGCACGTGCGATTGAACGCGCTTTGGCTCTTGTTTCTTTTTCTCAACCGGCTTTGCAATCTCCTGCTTCTTGGCCGGCAGCTCGACGTCGGACTTCTGCTCCATTTCCGCAATGACCGGGACCTGCTGCTCGGCAGATACCATTTCCTGCGGCGGCTCTGGCTTGTTCTCGTCGGCCCGCAGCTGCTGGGGCTCAACCGGCTCGGCCTTGTCGGCAATCGGCTCTTCAACAGGCGGGGTGGGAGTGTTCTCAACCGGTTTGTCCTGCGTATCCTGAGTCTGTTCTGGCGCTGCAGGAGCCGCTGGCTCCGGTACGGGGATAGACGCCTGCTCGACCGGAGGAAGTTCGATCATGATGGGTTCAGCAGGCGCCGAGCCGCCGACAGGTTGTTGCCAGTGCAGCATCAGCGTGGCAATGGCGCCATGAAGGGTGATCGCGAATACGGCACTGACGAACCAGCGAACCGCGTCGCGCCTGGGAGCGGGCTGTGTCGGAATAGCCAGGTCGGCAGTTTCCGTTGGGCCGGCGGACATATTGCCCTCCGCGTGCTCAACATCGGCGGTGGGCGACAAGTCGCTTATCGCATATGACACGGCTGAGGCGCTGTCAGAAGAACTTGCTGCCACGATGTTGCCGCGATCCACAGTCGCACTCTAAGAGCGGAGCGTCTGCTTACGGCCCGTAGGCCGATAGGTCAGCTCCTCCACGATCGGGCCGCCCAGAAGATGGTCCTGAACAATCTTGTCCATTCCAGTTTCTCCGACGCCGCCATAATATGTACCCTGCGGCCAGACTTGCAGGACCGGAGCCAGCGCACGGGGGCCAAGGCAACTCGTCCGGGCAGTAAAGGTGCCATCGCTCGCTGTTCGGAGGGACAGACGTTCTTGCTCGTTGCGCAAATGTCCCCAGACGACCGCCGCCCCCGCGGCGTGGCAGGGGCCACCGAAACAGACCAGAACGCATCGCTTCTGAGCCGGCAGAACAGAGGCTGGTGCGCTATGAGATATTCTCTCCGGCATTGGCAAAGGCTCGCCGCCCGATTGCACGATAGCGGCCAACAGAGCCGGCATCGCCAGATGATCAGTAAGGAGCGGCGCGACCCAGATTTCGGGCCGCGCTCGAGTGTTCGTGGTCTGCCATCGTTGCAGTGTCTTGGCGAGCCATGCGCTAAAATTCGGCTCGGCGGGCAGCAGCAGCGGCACGATCAGGATGGGCCCGCAGGCTGCGACTACAAATTCATCGAGCACTTGCCGTAGCGACGGCTTACCCTGTTCGGAGAACGCGAACACGGCACGCGGAACGTTCGGCAGCCCGGAAACCTGCGTGCAGAAGCGTTCCATCTGCGGAATCGGTGCAGCGCTGATCGCGGAACGGCCTAGCAGCAGCACAGTGACTTTGTTTCCACCTGCGGTCATCCTCGCTGCGCTCCCGGCGGTGCACTATCGGCACCCATTAAGTCGCGCGCAGCAACGGCCCCTCCGGCGTCGCCAAGCGCTCAAAAGAAACCCCGAACGTCGTGTCGAGGCGCTTGTCGTAAATGAGATCGCTGGGAGCGGCGTCGGCGACGATGGAACCACGGTCGATGACGATTACCCGATCGAAATACCGGAATGCGAGGTCGTGCATCACAAGCACCGACAACCGGTCTTTGGAACGGCGCACCAAGGCCTTTACTATATCAATGCGATGCCGAATGTCGAGACTTGCGCCAGGCTCGTCCAGGCTCGTCGGCGAGCAGGGCCTGCGGATCGACGACCAACACTGTGGCCAACAACACCCGCGCCCGCTCTCCACCAGAGAGAGTCGACCAACGCCGGTGCTGGCGTGTGGAAAGCTCGTATTCCGCAAAGCTCGCGGCAACCGCATCCTTTTGCGGCACTTGAGCACGTGCGGCGCCCAACTGAACCAACTCTGCCACCGACAAATCCCGATGCGGCTCGAAATGCTGCGGCGCATAACCGATCATTTCCGCGCGCGCGGGTGGCAAGCGTTTTCAGATCGTACCCGGCAACCTCGACAGGCCCCTTAGTGGGCAACCCAATGCCGGCGAGCACCTTAACCAATGTCGACTTCCCATCCCGGCGCCGTTCGGGCCGATGATGGCCACCGAGCCGGCGGGACCGAGCGAAGGGTGAGGCCGTCGATCAGAGTTGCCTCGCCACGAACGATGCTTAGACTTAGACTAAGACTAGACTAATCCCTCGGCTGCAATAGCCGTCATGAGCGGAGTCTGCGAGCGAGCAGTATGATGAAGAACGGGCCACCCCGCAATCGCGGTAACCAAGCCCAGCGGAATTTCTGAGGGCGGCAACGCCGAGCGCGCGATCGCGTCCGCAAGCGTCACAAGGATGGCACCAATAAGTGCTGTCGCTGGAATCAGAGGGCGGTGCATCGGACCCACCAACCAGCGGCCGATATGCGGCGAGGCAAGACCGACAAAGGCAACCAGCCTGCCGAAGGCAACCGCCGCCGCCACCACGACCGAGGCGGCAAGGATTGCGATCGCAACGAAGCGGTTCACATTCAGACCGAACCCTGTCGCCATGGCTTCGCGGAGGCCCGGCAGGTCGAGTCCTCTGACAAACAACAAAGTGCTGCCGAGGCAGACGGCAGTAACGAGAGCGAACAGGCCGAGCATTCCCCATGTCGGCGTCTGGACGCCGCCCAACGTCCAGCTCAGCACGACCTGAAGGTTCACGTTGTCGTCCGAGAGAGCCAGCATCAGGAAGGAACGTAAGGGCACCCGGCGCTGCAGCAATCGCAACACCCGAGCAAAATACCTGCAGGATCGACCGCACCGGCGACTCGGGATACCGCGATGACGAGCGCAGTCGATCCCCAGGCGCCCGAAACGCGAGCACCGGAAGTGATAGGCCTTGCGAGACCCCTAGCGGTACCAGCAGCGCGACGGTAGCCCCCAACGCCGCCCCACCAGCCGAACCGAGCAGATAGGGCTCGGCCAACGGATTGCGGAACACACCCTGGAACACGACACCGCCGAGGCCGAGCAGCGCGCCCACGAGGGCGGCTGCAAGCACCCGTGGCAAGCGCCATTCCAACAGCAAGCGACTGCGCATCGCTGCATCGCCGGCGATCGTCCGCAGCACGTCAAACGGGCTCGCCCATTCGTTCCCGGCACAGGCAGCGACAAACAAAGCAACAATCAAAATGAGCACGAGAACAAGCCACGATTTCACGGAACAACAACCGCGGGATGGAAGATCGCTGCCAAGTGCTCCACGCCCGCCACTGCGCGGGGGCCGGGGATCAAAAGTTCCCCCCGATTCGCCACGACCGCACGATGGGTCTTCACCGCCCGCATCTCGTTCCACCCAGGATTGGTGACAAGATCGTCAAGCTCGTTCTGGGGTCCAGCATAAAGCAGATAATCAGGGTCGGAGTCGATGATCGCCTCGGGCGACACCTGCAGCGAACTACCGGAGAGCGCAAAGCGTCCCCCCGCGAGTGCGATAGCATCACCTGTGTAAGTGTCGGCCTGCGCAATCAACAACAACCCATTACCGACACGGCCGCGAATATGACAACCCGCGGCTTTGGAAGGTCCTTGATCCGATCCGCGATTTTTGCAAGACGCCCCTCAAACGAGGCCGCTAGGGTTTCACCGCGATCCGAGATACCTGTCGCGCGACCAAGCAGACGGATATTGGCGAATATCTCCGCTACGTTGCGTTGCGTGAGGATGATGATCGGGATCCCAAACGCTCCATGGGATCGACCAGTTGGAAGACTGCCTGGCGGGCGGGGGTGACAATCACCAAATCGGGCTCGAGCGCGACTGTGGCATCGACCGAAATGCCCAGCCGGCCACCGATTCGGGGGCGGTTTGGGATCTCTGGCGGATATCGCGTGAAGGCCTCAATTCCAACGATGCGGTCGGCAAGTCCGAGTGCCGCCACCAACCCGACTTTGGAGGAATAGACCGGGATGATGCGCCGGGGTGGCGCCTGAAGCCTGAAGCGTGACGATGTGATCATAAGCGTCACGCACAAGGATTGGTTCGACTTGCGATGGCCTCATCAAAATCTCCCGGTGACACCCAAGATGATTTCGCGGCCCGGCATGGAATTGCCGCAGGACCCGTTGGCCCAAGCGAGATTGCCTATGCATGGCGTTTGATACAACGCGATGAAGATCGGACTGTAGTCCAGGTTGAAAATATTGTTGATCTTGGCCCAAACCGTCCAGTTGTCGGCAACCTTGAGTTCGCTCCGCATATTCCAAACTGTATAAGGCTTCAACTCGAAGACAGTTACGTTGGCTACCTGTCCGGGGATGTTAAGGTGTTCTTCGGAATTATACCACAAGCGCCCGTTCACGATTCCGGTGAATTCGACGAACCAGTCGCGCCACGGCCCCAGGCCCTGCTGGCCGAAACGGGTGTTGAAGGTGTACTGAGATTCGTAGAACCGAATCGGCTTGTTGTTGGTGTCGGTCGGGAGCGTGATGCCGAGGCCTTCATCCACCATGTGGAAATTGTAGTAGGCGTTGCCGTACACGCTCCAAAGCCAGCTATCCGGTTTCTTCCACAGGAGTTGGAGCATGTCCATCTTGTATTGAAGCTCGATTCCGTCGAGGACCACGGCGCCGGGATCGTTCTCCTCCATCGAGATGGTGGCACCAGTTGGCGTCGCACCAATAACCTGGGTAATGATCCGATCGTTGATGCGGTTCTCGAACAGTGCGACGTCGAATTTTGCGGCGGGCCAGGTCGCGGTTAGGCCGGCTTCGACCTGTTGGCTAGTTTCCGGCAACAAGTTTGGATTGCCGAACAAGATGCTACCGGAACTCGCCACTGTAAAGTTCTGGCCGAATTCCGTCGCGGTCGGCGCACGAAAACCTGTCGACGCACCGATCCGCCCCGATAGCCAATCGGTTATCAGATAAGTAGAACCCACCGAATACGTCAATGCCTTGTAGTCGTGTGTCGAAGTTTCCAAATGCACTACGGGAGTCTGGTCGAGCGTGGTGGCGCCGAGGGTCTCGCGCACGCCGCCGCGCAATGTCCAACGGTCAAAAATCGTTTGTGCGTCTTCGGCATAGAAAGCGTTTTCGTTGACATGCTGATTATTGTCAGTGGGCGCCAGCTGCGGCACCGGACCAGCTATACCAAAAGTGAAACGGTCCGATCGGAGCTGTTCGAACTCATAGTCCCAACCGAGGAGAAGGTCGTTGCCTTCCCAAAGGTTGAAGCGCGGTTGGAGGCGACTGCCGACAAGATCTTGGACGCGTTTATTGTCATCGATCGAGGTCAGCTCTCCGCGCACAGTGCTCAAGTTGTTCGGCTCGTTGAGGTCATCGACGTCCTGGACCGCGTAGAGCTGCCAGTACCATTTCATGAAGCCGTCACTGGTCTTCCCGTCATAATTCATCTCAGCAGAACTGTTGTAACGACTGTTCTGGTCGAAAATGCTCCAGCCCGATCCGCGAAATCCCGCATTATAGATGCCGTCTTGGCGGATGTTGAAATTGACATGGTTGTTCTCGTCTGCCTGCCAGCCGATAGATCCGGTCTCCGCGCGCCTCTGCCATTGTGTATTCGCCTCCGTTCCATTACCGGGAACGCTGTAGCTGCTCTGCGAGCCGCCCGACGCGCCGAAGTAATAGTCCCAATTCTTGTACACCCCGCCGGTTTGCGCTTTGCCCTGCGCCAGCTCCCACGAACCTGTCGCGGCCTCCACTTCGCTACCGGGCGCCGTGAGCCCATTCTTCATGATGATGTTGATGACGCCGCCCATGTTCTGGCTGCCGTAGACGACCGAAGATGGCCCCTTCACGATCTCGATGCGATCCACGTCGGCGAGCGAGAGTTTGGAGATATTCGCCGTGCCAGAACGGTGTCCGTTGATAAGGATAAGAACCTCGCTTTTGAAATCACGGCCCTGGGCGTCGCTCTGGCCGCCGCGAATGACGACCTGGGTCTGATCCGACGTCCATTGCGTCATGAACCCAACGGCGTTCTGGGCGAGAAGCTCGGTCACCGACTTCGCGGCCGAGCGCTCGATCTGTCCCCGATCGATCACCTGCACGGTTCCGGCAATGCGGTTCGTCGGCTCCGACCGTCCAGTCGCCGTCACGACGACGTCCCCAAGGTTGACCGCCCCGGATGGTGTCGAGTTGGCCTGCGCGAACGCTGGTGACGCGAGAGCCGTGCTGGACAGCAACGCGCCGCTGATCCGGATCATGTGGTAGCGTGTTATGCTCATGATTGCCCCCATACGAGAACCGCGGATTTCCGTGGAATTTCGAGCAGGTATCCGGCTGGATGCGGCTTTGCCTAGCGTTTGAGGTGCGACGCCACGTCTAACCGCCGCGGATCCGGCCGCGCCCAGCCCAGTCGGTCTGCGATGTAGCTGGCGAGCCAATCGAGATCGGCCAATACTCCCGAAAAAGTCCATTCGGTTGTCGCCACCGATGTGACTGCCTGTTGGCCGGCAGTCTTCCCAGTACGATTTCGACGCCCGGCGTTTCGTCCTCGCCATGCCATTCGGCCGGCAGACAGCCCGCAAAGACGATCGTGGTGCTCGATGCGCCGGGACAATCCACACGACGGCGCGGCGCGTCCAGGCAAGGCAGCGCGTTAGGAAAGCGGCTGGCACCTGCAGGGGCGCCGCGATGCTCGCGGCGAGCGCGGTATTGTGACCGTTGGTGGGCAGTTCAGCCGCTTCCCAGCCACAACGTATGACGCGAGGCGGCTGGTCGAGCCGCGCAAGCCTCGCTTGCATGTTGGGGTTGGGCTCGACCTCAGTCCCGCGGCGGCCGAAGACGCGCAGCGCGCGCCCGAGCTGACCGCCTCCACCGCCAATGTCGAGAAGATCGCCAACTGACGCCACCAAGTGTCTAACCGACGCTGCGAGGCGCTCCGGGTAGTCAGAAATATCGATGGCTGCTGCGTAAATTTCGAAGGGATCGCACGTCCCAGAGGCCGGTCGCGTCAACGGCGCAGACTGTACTCGCGGAGCAATTTGGCAACTACACGCAGATGACACGTCACGACCCGCCCGCAAACGCTTGGACGTCAGCGCCAACGAGGGTTGGCCGAGTGGCACTTGGGTGGCAGTCGGCAGACGTTACCAGCCAGGTCGGCCGGCGTGCTCGCGCATGACCCCTCCAGACAGCAAGCATTCCGGCCTGCGGCTCTGCCCAACTCGCGGAGTGCGCCTATCGGTCAATAGCTACAAGTTCTCGGAACAGCTGCAGTTTAGGCGATGCCTCACTGCGATCCCTTCGATCCTTAAAGGGAGCCGTCGGTGGAAAGTTAAATTTGATCATACTCTCTTGTCAATTAGTAACAGTCCTCAGAAGTTAAATTCTAAACATGATTTTCATTGGTGTTGCTAGGCGGCCACATCTACGCGGACGAATGCGTACATTGGACACCATTAAAGTTTAGGACCAATAGCGATACTGAGTTGGGCTATGGTGTCCATTACTATGCTATTCCTGCTCGCGCTTGGTAGGCTTGCGAGCCTGCCGATCGTACGGGCATCCGCCCTACCCGACCGCGCACCGCTCGCAAACCAATGACGCCTCGTGACGCAGTTCGAAGGCCTCGATCCTGGCGCCGTAGCCCCTGAGATCGCGCCTGCACTGTCTCGTCAACCGCCCGACCTGGCCATGGATAGAACCTCCAATTGAGCCTATGGTTTGACTCTGAGCTTTTGTTCCTCAGCGACGAGAGGATGAATTGTGACCGCCAAATTATCCCAATCACCAAGGGTCGCGTCACTGTTTGCCGAAGGGGTGGCTCTGCATCGGGCGGGAAGATTGGCGGACGCCGAAATGGTGTACCGTCGCATTCTTGCAACACAGGCTGATCATTTTGACAGTCTACACTTGCTTGGCGTTATTCTTTATCAGCGTGGCGATCACGCCAGGGCGATCGGTCAAATAGACCTTGCCTTGACAAAAAGTTCAAACAACATCCTTGCGCTGAACAATCGCGGTGCCGTGCTCAAAGAACTCAACCGATTCGAGGAAGCGCTCGAGAGCTACGAGCGGGCACTCGCTATACAGCCGGACTACCCTGAGGCGCTCTACAATCGCGGCATCGTTTTGCATGAACTCAAACGGTTCGAGGGAGCGCTAGCCAGTTACGACCGTGTGCTCAAGTTGAAGCCGGACAATGCTCAAGCACTCTATAATCGTGGCAACACCCTGCGTGAGTTGAAACGGTTCCTTGAGGCGCTGGCAAGCTATGACTGCGCACTCGCGAAAAGGCAACACCATGTCGAGACGCTTTCCAACCGCGGTCTTACACTTCACGACCTAGGACGGTTCGACGAGGCGCTGCTCAGCTATGAGCGTGCCCTCGTGCATCGGCCCGACAACCCCAAAGCACTCTCTAATCGAGGTGTCACATTGCAGGCGTTGAACAGGTTCGAGGAGCCACTGGAGAGCTATGATCGCGCACTCGCGGTGCGGCCGGAATATCCTGAGGCGCTCTACAATCGCGGCATTGTTTTGCATCAACTAAAACGGTTCGAGGAAGCGCTGGAGAGCTACGATCGTGCGCTCGCTCAGCGTCCGGACTATGCGGAGGCGCTCTCCAATCGTGGTCTTACCCTTCATGAGATGAGGCGCTTCGAGGAAGCACTAGCGAGCTTTGACGCTGCACACGCGCTTCGCCCAGATTACGGGGAAGCGCATTCGCATCGTGGGACCACTTTGCACGAGATGCAGCGATTTGCTGAGGCATTAGCGAGCTATGATCGAGCAGTCAACCTTCGGCCGGACTGCGCCGTAGCGCACTACAACTTAGCGCTCTGTCAGCTGCTTACCGGCGACTTCGAGAGAGGCTGGCCGGAGCGCGAATGGAGATGGCAAACCGAGCAGTCGGGAAGATGGAATTTCAAACAACCGGTGTGGCGCGGATCAAATGATATCGCTGGTAAAACCATTCTGGTCCACGCCGAGCAAGGTTTTGGCGATATGATTCAATTTTGCCGTTACGTGCCGCTCGTGGCGGAACGTGCGGCGCGGGTAATTCTCGAGGTTCCGGAACCGTTGCATCAACTTATGGGCACGCTTCGGGGTGTTTCACAGGTCGTATCCAGGGGCCAACCGCTACCCCCCTTCGATATGCATTGCCCGCTGCTCAGTCTCCCGCTTGCCTTCCATACGAGGCTTGACACGATACCCTCTGCGGTGCCTTATCTCGGCGCGCCTTCTCAGGCGAGTTTGGATTGGAACTTGCGGCTTGGCCCAAGAAATCGCCCAAGGATCGGCCTGTGCTGGTCCGGCCGCTCGGAGCATAAGAACGATCGCAATCGCTCGATTATCCTCGATTCTCTTTTACGCCTTTTGGATTTTGATGCAACGTTCGTAAGCTTACAACAACAGGTCCGCGCCTACGACGTTGCTGCGTTGGAAAGTCGAAGCAATCTTCTTCATTTCGGGGGCGATCTAAAGAATTTTTTCGACACGGGGGCACTCATCGCGAATCTTGACCTCGTGGTCTCGGTGGATACCGGCGTCGCTCACCTTGCCGGGGCGCTGGCCAAACCAGTCTGGGTGATGTTGCCCCTCATCCCTGATTGGCGCTGGTTGCTCGATCGCGAAGACAGCCCATGGTATCCCACCGCACGCTTGTTTCGACAGGATAGCACCCGCGCTTGGGACTACGTCGTCGGGCGCGTTCACGCAGCGTTGCATGATTGGATGTACTAATCGCCGGTCGTGGGCCTGGAGACTGTGGACCAAACGCTAGCCTGCCTCCAACGAGGATGGCCGCGCGAGGGCCGTTATCGGTCTCGGTTGGCGCCCTAAAGGAGCGCTTAGACCGTTATGGTGCGTGTAATGGGGATTTTGTTCTCGTTTGGCGTCTTTGTCATGCGGCTTTGAGGCCGACGGCGCGAACGAGGGTATCGAGATCATCGACAACGCGCTGATAGAGGCGATCAAGTTGCGACCGCCGCTGGGTTTGAAGCCGTGCGTCTGCTTTGATGGGGCTGAGAAGGCCCGCGGTGAGTGGCGCGTAGATGCGTTCGAAGAGCTTCAGGAAGACGAGGCAAATCGAATACCCCTGCGGGAGCAGTTGATAACGGCGAGAGTTGGGGAGCTTGGCAATAAGACCCTTGGCGCGGAT
>JASHRR010000159.1 GCA_030037185.1 Xanthobacteraceae bacterium
CCCCAGCTAATGACAACTTTCATGGAATCGGTCGTCTAGGAGGTGGGAGACCTCTGCCGTCAATTGCCCATTCGGACGGCTAGCATATCCGATGCGCGGGGAGGTAACGAACCGCGTTCTGCTCGGACATAAACGCCACGGCCGCCCTGGAATCCAGAGTGGACGCCGGCAGTGGGAACGACCTGGGTGGCAGCAAACTGGGAGGCCTGAACATTAGTGAATGACTGCAGCCGCGTACCAACCGCAGAGTGAAACACAGGATCTAGGTATGACGCATGAGCCGAGCGGTTGGGTAATGCCGGTCTAAGTCGTGCACGATACGTCTTCCCAAGAGGTAACACCTCGAGGGTGCGAAGGGGCGCTCGGTCATGACGGGCAGTCGGGGTGTCGCTCATGCCGGACTCTGTGCCGGCGTAATTAGACGACACACGGCTGCCGAACTTGCGCGCCCAGGGCGTACGCGAGTGAGCGCTTAAGCCACGGCGAGTCGGGGAAGGTCGGACAGGGACATGGTATCGACACGGGTGCCTCCGAGGGCATTCTCACGAACGTGATCGACGAACTGGAGGCCGGGCTGCTCCAGTCTGCGGTGCCGGCGGACGTGACCGATGAACAGCGCGTCTGGGCGCTGATGGCGCTCCAGAGCAGGGCCGAAGAGGGCGATGAGGACGCCAGAGCCCGGCTAAAGGCCTTGGAGGCGCTTTTGCTCGGTCAAATCAGCCGCAAAAGCCATAGGCGCCCTGGAGACGGCGTCTCGGCCCACGTCATAGGTTGCGCCCCTGTGAGCACCTTCGCTTCGAAGGTGCGCCCGCCCTTGACCCGCGACTCGAGCAGGATGCCGAGGCGCGGCGCCCGCGCGCGACAACAGGCGGCGCTCTCGACAGGTTCGCGGCCTGCGCGCCGCTTACCTCGCGGAGGAGTCCCCGCTCACAGGCCCTGCAGGCGCAGGCGAGACACAGCCTCGCCGGCGAGGCCGCGAAAGGCGCGCGAGCCCATTCATCGACGAGCAGGCGACAGAGCCGAAGGTGGTCGTTTCTTTTGGCAAAGGCCAGAGCGGTTTCGGTGGTCTCATCGAGGATCTTGCGGATCCCATCGCCGGTGTCACTAAGCCGCTTGACGTGCGACTCTTCTCGACCGCAGACCCAAATTTGTCCATTTCGCGTAGCGGGATGATTGGGCGTAGCTGAAAGGCGCAGGGCTTCCGGGCTTCAGTGCGTTACAGCGAGAGCAGAAGGCCTTCGCAAATGAACGTTGAAGCCACCAAGGCACTAATTCACGAGGCGTTTGTGGGACTGAAGCGGGACGAAGAATGCACGCTTCATCAGGCCCAGCTCGATGACGAGTCCGGGAGTCGTAGGATCTCCAGGGAGGAATGGATGGCGGCAAAGCTCTGGGATCCAGAAACGGACTGGCGAGATGTTCCCGCCTCCGCACTAGAGGAGTGCGACGCCGCACTTTCTCACGCCAGTGCTCAGAGCTGGCATTTCTATTTGCCAGCGTACATGGAGCGCGCCCTGGATCTGATCGATACCTGGGGAAGAACGCCCCCGGAGCAACGGCCCGTCCAGGTAGAGGATCTCCCCTTTTCCGTGGTGTGGCACCTGACCTACTGCGACAAGAGTGGGTTAGGCCCGCTCCACCTCGAGAGATACCATCGACTGAACGAAGCTCAGGAAAGTGCTGTCGTGGCATTCCTGGAGTTCGTTCGAGACTCTCACTCTTTCCTTGCGGACGAGGCTGACGAGGCGTTGCGGAAATACTGGGCAATGCCACAGGATCAGAGGCCTTGACGTTATGTCTGTTCCTCGAGCCGGGCGCGGGTTGGCGGGCACGCGAGGCGCTGAACCGACGAATCAGGTGACGGCAGCAGAACGTGGTGCGGCAAGTTTCGCTGAAGGTCGGCACCAGTGATTTCGCCTTTGCGGGTCATCGCCTCAACGCCATCGGCCTGCTGACGGGGCGGTCCTCATCTGACGCGCGCCGCCTGAGGCTCGTCGATTCCAAATCTCGCTCCTCTCCCGCTGGACGGCGACGCTGGCGGGATTTCGGACCTTGATCCAGACACGGCACGGGCCGGATCGATAGGTGTGCCGACCTTCTTCGACACGATGCCCTCGGTGCCAAGCCGGCAGGCGTGTGCAAAAACGGTAGGGCCGTTCTCGGCTATCTGTTCGCTGTTTCGCGCGTTGTCGGCCAGATTTCGCTGGCAGCTTTCCACAAGCCGAGCGCGCCGACGTGATGGACACCTTGATGGTTATTGTGACTGTAATCATATATCCTTCTGCCTCGGCGCAGTTTTCCTTTGTAACGACTGATGCGAAGCCTGCCGAGCGGCCATTCAAGACGCTTGGTAGACGAGATCAAAGAGCACATGAAAAGGGCGAGGAGCGCGAGTGGGAAGGGATGCGACGCATCATGCCGCTGTCGCCCGAGGTAGTACAAATAATGGGAGATAGTTAGGAAAGGGCGCGGTGACGGCGATCACGATAGGTGCACAATGAAAATTATCGAAGTCGAAATCGAGAGGTGCTGTGATGGAAGCAGGGCACGCCGTTGGAAGGATATTTCGGCTCATATTTTTGTTTATTGCAAATATTCCCACCTTCGTCTTCTTTGATCTGTTTCTAGGTTATACCGAAGGGGCCGCAGGCGGAATGTTTGGTCTAACGGACAAACTTGTCGCGTTTTTCGAAAGCATTCTTGGACGTGCCGGCCTACTACCAGATGCGCAACATGCTTTTGCGCTCGCTATCGTCGGTGCCTGGTTCTTTGCAGGCTTCCTCTCAACATTCTATCGGGCAATCGTTCGTTGAAAAGACAGAGCCTTAGCCCAAATCAAACGGGCACACACTTACTCTATAGCGCGGCGCAGCACCAGCCCAAACCCGCTCCGGCCCGGCGATGGTCTTGAAGGCGCAAGCGTGGGTAGGCTTGGCAAAGAACCGGCGGATCTGGTGCTCTCGCCGGTTGTCTCAAACTCCGCCAACACCACAAGCAAGACGAGCTATGGGCTGTCCCAGTGTACCCGCCGGACAGGGGCCTTCCGTCAATTGTCGCTGCAGACGGGGCCCGATCCCCATCTTCGCGCCCGCTGCGCGGCGGCCCAAGGCTGTCCTTGACCACGGCCTGTCACGGCGGGTGCGCGGTTCGCAGCCCTCACGGGTCAGACGCGAATTTCCGTGTCGCACAGACACGGCTCCGGACGTTTGAGGGATGGGCGATGCGCCTGACGTCATCAGCTTCACGGCGTCGAAGGCGTGGAAGCACAGGCGTATCGCCCGATGGAAGCCGTTAGGGCAGATAAACCGCCTTCGGCCGCTCATTCAGTTCGATGCGGGTTCCCCACGGGTCGGTGATGAATGCAATCCCGACGCCAACGTCGTTCACGCGGTAGGCCCCGCCAGCGTCGAGCTTGACGCCGGCCGCTTCCACCTTGGCGATGAATGCTTTCAGATCCTTCACATCGAAACCGATGTGATCGAGGACCCGGCCCTTCGTCGGCCCTTCCGCAACATTGACCTTGCTCCAGCGCAACTGGACGCCGGGGATGTCGGAGACCGGCGCATTGTTGCGGATGCTCGCCTTGGCGCCGAAGATCTTGCCGTACCAGGCCTGGCTCTCGGCGATCGCATTCTCGGGCAGGAAGAAATGCACGTGCTTGCTGCGGATCGGCTCTTTCTGGTCCTTGTCTTCCTGAATTTCGATTTTCAGTCCGTCGGTCGTTGTCACCCAGCCCTGGTCCAGCCTGCCGGGGGCGCCCGGCTCGAAGGGAACCCCTGCAGCCTTCCATTTGGCGACGGCCTCCTGGACGTTCGGGACGGTGAACCCGATGTGGTTCACCACCGTTCCGACCGTGCCGCCGGTCGACGGCGGCGTGCCGGGCCCCTGATTGAGAATGACCAGGACGCCGGGGAACACGACCCTCTCACCCGGCCCGGTGGCGACACCGCCCATGGCGAGAAGGATATGCTTGTTGGCCGCGACGTCACGCGAATTGAGATGCCAGTGCCCGTTCGTCACGCCCGCGTCGTTGGGAGCATAGGGCTGTGCCCATGCGGCGCCCGTCGCGAGAGTGGAAATGAGCCACAGAGCCGAAATCAGTTTTTTCATGGCTTCCTCCCGGTTGATCGCGCGCCACGCGCGCGAGACCTCCGGGAGACTAGCACCGGCAGCGCATCTTGCGAAATACGAATCGCGCCGCAACGGCAACTTCCTGCGCACACGCTGCGCGTGATGGCCGTTATGCAGTCACCTGAATGCTGAACCGGGGGGCCGCGGCGCTGCGCTTCCCCACGTAAGCAGCTGACTGCCCTCCGGACAAAATATACCGACGTGATCAGCCACAGAAGATCGAGATTTCCGCAATTGGCCCTCCTCTGCGAAGTCGCCAAGCAAAGCTGGCGCGATCGGTGCAAGTCCGACCCAGGTAATGCCCAGCAGGCAGCCTGGAAGCAAGTGTTGCGTGAGCCGACGGCGACGCCGGCCACGAAGCGTACACAGCGGTTGCGTGGGGTGTGTGATTGAGCCCCGTAATGGGTCGTCGCAGGAGCCGAGACCGTGCAGAGAGTCGAACGCAACACGGACAGGGCCGCTAAGCGAGGCCATGTCCGCCCCGCCGGGGTCGAAGAGCAGATCACGCGCAAAAGGATCGCGTCGTAACTTGGGAGATCCCGGGTTCGGCCAGGGCATTCCCGCTTCTGGTCCGCATCGGGAAGGGAAAGCCGTTAGCCGATGATGAACGAACACGGGAAGTCGGACCCAGCCGTAGTGGCTGCGCAATGCCGGATGCGGCATTGCGCAGCGGATTATGCCAAATGGGCTGGTTTTTCCCGACATTCACCGTGAGTGGCTTGTAGTCATAGCCGCAATGGGTATGACTGGACTGCGCGACTGGCGGCGATCGCGGCTGCTGCCGAGCAGATCAAAGCCAGGAGCTTGGTTGCGCTTGGACCTGACGGCTTGTTGCAGTTCGAGGAGTTGTCCCGTCGGAAGGGCGCCCGACCACGATCCTCTACGCCTTCGACTTGATGAACATGACGGCGAGGATTTGCGCAGTCTTGCGTTCCTGGACCGCAAGGCCGCGCTGGCACGGCTCTTGCGCAGTGTCGATGGTGGCATTCTACTCAACGAGTACACCAACGAGGACGGCGCTGCCGTCTTCGCGCACGCTTGCCGGCTTGGCGCAGAAGGCATCGTTTCCAAGCGGGTCGACGGCACATATCGATCCGGTCCTTGTCCGGTCTGGATCAAGGTCCGCAATCCCGCCAGCATCGCCGTGCAGCGCGAGCGAAGCGAGATGTGGGATCGATGCGCCCTAGCCAGCACTGGCTCCCTATCCCCGCTCCTTAGATGGAACTTTCTGGGGCGCTCTGCGGTTGGGCGCTTATGCGTAATCGAGTTTCTAGCAGCCTTCCGGCGCGAGCTGAGTGGTTCGACGCGTTTGCCCGGAAGACCGCGACGCTGTGCGGAAAGCCCATTGTGTTTCTGGCAGCGGTTATCTCTGTCCTCGTATGGGTGTGTACAGGCCCGTTATTCGGATTCAGTGATACCTGGCAGCTGGTCATTAATACAGGAACGACCATCGTCACATTTCTCATGGTCTTCTTAATCCAAAATACGCAGAACCGTGATACTTTGGCGGTGCAGATTAAGCTGTCCGAGCTCATCATTGCCGTTAAAGGCGCGAAGAATCAGCTTGCCTCGGCGGAGGATCTCTCCGAGTCAGAACTGGAAAACCTTCACAAAGAATACTGCACTCTTGCAGAGAGCGCGGAGAGGGCGCTGGAGGTTCGGCGCATCAACAAGAAAACGCATCTTGTCGAGTGAGATTGGTGTGCCTCCCCAAAAGAAGAAGTGTCGCCGGATGGCTGGTGCACGCACGAGGGGACAGCCATCGGGCGCCGCAGTTATGTCATGAGGATCATGAGCAACAGAAGGCAGGTTGCCGGAACCCTGTGTTATTGATCCGAGGGGGCTACACGGGTTCCCTTCTGGGAACCGGCGAATTGATTCTATTCCCTATTCGTTCTTAGCTTGGAAGTATGGCCAGGGAAGACGAACCGATCCGTCCCATGAACCATCCGCCCGGCACGGGTGCGTGGCTTGTTCGTGACCTGCCAGCACTGCAACCACGAGCGTGCGGTCAATATGGACGATTGGCCTTATAACGCCCCGTTGCCATCCTTCGCGCATGCGCTGCAGCCGCTGTGGCAAGCTCGGCCCGACAGCAGCGCCGAATTGGATTGAACGGGCAGACAGATTAGCGGGCGCCGTCCGACGATGACGTCGCCGCGCATAGGCCGGCGCTTTGCTTGCCTGCTTGGTACCTGTCGCCACTCGGAACGCCACCGCTGCGGCCCGGCGTCGGCTTGGCGCGTGAGGCCATCGCCGCACGTCTCACGCGGCCTCGATCCTTGCTCCGTTGGGCCTTCAACGAGCCCGCTACTCGATCCATCGATCGGCCTGGACGAATAGCAATGGAGGAATTTCAGGCCGAGCGCTTTAGCGGTTCTCAAATGGATCGCAAGGCTGAAGTTGGTTGGCCGCGCAATCGGAAGGTCGGCAGGCTTCGCGCCCTTGAGAATGGGCGCGACATATCGGATCGCGACTAGGCGATATAAAGTGGTCCCCGTCATGGTGTAACTCATCAAGCCACCTTCAACGACGTATTCGGGTTGCGCATAGATCGCCGCTATTTTGTGGTGTGCCGCTAGTGCTGCGATTTGCTGCGATTGTTGAATGCAAGTGGAAAGGCGCTGACGACCACTGCGTCCATTTGGCGCTCGATCATGGTCGCAAACGTTTTCTCGAAGTCGGAGACGTCGCGACATTCCAGAACTATCGCCCCATAGTTTGTGCTGCTTGCAACAGTTTGCCGGTCTCCTCCTCGGCCTGCCGATTAGTCTGCTTTGCGACCAGATAGCCGACTGTTGTCGCTTTGGGCGCTATGTTAAGGATTAGATCGAGCCGCTTGCCGGCAAGCTCGTTTATGATGAAGGCACCGGTGATGTTGCCCTCCGGCCAGTCTGGGCACGAGGCCGTTTTTGACGGGATCACCGCCCGCGATAACAATCGGAAGTCGAAGTGGCGGCCTTCGCCTCAAGTTGCGAAGCTACTGCACCGGATGCAACTATCACGGCGGCTTGAAAGCGGACAAGATCGGAAGCCAGCTGTCGCATGACAGGCTGACCTTTCCCCCACCGGAACTCGATGGCCACGTTTTGACCCTCAATAAAGCCGGCGTCTCTGAGCTGAGACCACTCTGGAAATTAGCTACGATGCACTCGGTGGCCGGGGGCGAGCTGGTGTCGAGAAACCCGATGAAGCGGCACACCCGCCTGCTGCGTCCGCGCCGCGAGCGGCCAGACGGCCGGCGTAGCCGCGGCGCAACCCCTACGATGAATTCGAGCACGTCGCATCACCTCGTCCCTCCAAGGCGCAGCCCGCGGCCAGCTTAACGCACCCCAATTTGTGTGGGAACTGATTTGGGATGTTACTACCAAACCGCCGGAGCGAGGGCGCATGGCCGGACTTGCCGGGCGCCGCGGCCGGCTCGGGGCGTGATCTAAAAGAAACCTGCGGCGGCTGACGGGGGTAAGAAGTGATGCCAAGTCGATCGCCTTGCGCGAACCTGAAGGTGATCGGCGCTATGGTGTGATAGCGATCGACAGATAGGTTTCGGGACGCTGGCTTGTGCTGGCGCACGGCAATGATGGGATTCCGCAGTTCCCGGCAAGTCCTGTATACCGGGTTACGGCCCGGAGAATACCTTGCCAGGCACAAATACGTGGCCAGGGAGGGAGGTGTCTAGATGTTTGGAACGCCGAAAGCGAGTCGTTGCATTGCGGCGGGCAGCGGTAATCGCGTCGACGATCCTACTGCGACCCGGCGTCTCCAATGCGATAGACAGTGTTACCTTCACCACCGACTTCGGCCATTACGGCCGCAATGCCTATTTCTTTCGTGGCGCTCGACCGGGGATATTACAGGGACGCCGGGCTCGAGGTGAAAATCGTGCGCGGCCAAGGCGACGCCAATGCGATCCGCCAGATTGCCGCCGGCAATGCGATGTTCGGGTTCGCCGACCCCGGTAACATGATATTGGCGCGCGCCAACGACCGGATCCCGGTGAAGCTGGTCGCCATCGTCTATCGCAAACCGCCGCAGGCGATCTTTTGCCGCGAAGATTCCGGCCTGAGAATGCCCAAGGACCTGGAGGGCAATGCGATCGGCACAACGGCCGGTGCCTCGGTTCCGGCCTTATTTCCGGCCTTCGCCAAAGCCGCCGGCATCGATGCTCGGACGGTCCGGTGGGTCCTGGCGAGCATCGAGTCATTGCCGGGCCTGCTCGCGACCAACAAGGTCTCCTGTGTCGGCCAATTCACACCTGGCGAAGCGCTGCTGCGGTCTCAGTATGGGCCTGGCAAACTCGTACGCTTCGCCTATTCAGATGCGGGCTTAAGTTATTACGGCAGCGGCATCGTGGCGACCGATGCAACGATCGCGAGCAAGCCCGATCTCGTGCGCCGCTTCGGCATGATGGAACGTTCGATGCTGCGACATCGATCATGGTGCTGCTGTTTGCGACATCGCCTGAAGAACTGGCAGCCTTCTTCCGCTCTGCATCGCGCCACCTCGAGCCCGGAGGAAGGTTTATCTCCGTCGTCTTCAATCCGCTGTTCTCGGCTTTTGGAGAGGACTTCTTCATCCGCCGGTGGACCAAGCTGGAAAGCAACAAGGTGCGATCAGAATTCCTCGATCGAACCTCCGGTCGTGTCAACATGATGGCGGAACCGCAGCAGTACACAAGCGAAGAGTACGAGCAGGCGGCCATCTGCGGCGGCATGAAGCCAGCGGGGTGGAGGAAACTCTTTGCCACGCCGGATGCCGTCCAACAGATGGGCGCCTCTTTCTGGCACCCGTGCCACGAGCATCAGCCTTTCGCACTCTTTGTCGCGCAAAAGGAATAGGTGCTCAGCCGGTGGGTGCTCGCACGCACGATCCCCACGATGCATCCGTTCACGCATCCTCCGGTCGGGCCGGCCCTGCTCAACGCGATGCTGCCTACATGAATGCCGGGTCCAACCCGCTGAACGCCCAGGCAACCGCGAGGTGAGGGCGACCGTCGCCAACGAAAAGAAGCCACCGATTGTCAGGACTCTTAACTAAATGCACCCGGGAAAAATATGAACAGTCCTACGAGAATTAAACTCCAGCCAAGCCACCAAGCTAAACTGTATCCAATGAAACGGAAAACTCTACTGCGGTAAACAATTCCCCTCGGTGTCAGATTTTGCCTCGCCCAGATGCCTATCGCGAAATATTGCAATGGTCCCCGATATTCGAATAGTAAGCGGAAATATGAGTAAATGGCAACAAGCCCTATCAGCAGCGTGCCGCCATCACGGATCGCGGTTGCAACGGAAATCACATAAGGCACGATTTCGCGCTGGCTATGCCCCACTACTTTAAAGCCCATTCCCTGAATCGGTCATAGAAAATCGGAGGGCCGCTCTCATTTGGATATTCGATAAAGTAACTGTTAGTGCTATCCTCTTCGATTTTTGTTACAATTTCGTACGCCCCGGAATATCTGATGTGGTCAGAAATTTGGTCGAATTTTTGCGCCATTGTGTAGGTAT
>JASHRR010001404.1 GCA_030037185.1 Xanthobacteraceae bacterium
TCGTCATCAACACAATCGCGGGATTTGGCCATGTCGACCGCCTGTTCGTGATGGCGGCACGGTCAATGGGGGCTCGCGACTATCAAATGTTTCGCCATGTGCTCTTGCCTGCTGCCGCGCCGGTGATTCTGACCGGCCTGCGCATGGGTTTCACCACCGCACTGTTATCGATCATCGGCAGCGAGACACTCGCCTCCCTTGCCGGCCTCGGCCATCGCATCGTGCACCTCGCGGAGGCGATGGAGATGGCGCGGATGTTTGCCTACATCGTCTTCGTGATCGCCATCGCGGTGACCCTCAACACCATCGTGTCGCGGCTCGAAGCGCGCGGGAAGCGGGATTGAATGGTGATCACCGCGCCGGGGCGACCTGTCACGCCGCGCAGCCTGGCGCGGCGGCCATGGCTTGCGCGATTGATGGTCATTGCGGCCCTGCTTGCACTGTGGGAGATCGCCGCGCGCTTCGTTGTCGATCCGCTGTTCCTGAGCCCGCCGTCGACGGTCATCATGTCGCTTGGCAAGGTGTTCGCCACCCGCGGCGTTCCCGCCGCGCTGCAACTGACGCTGTTCGAACTCGCGGTCGCCTTCGTGCTGGCGGTTGCGATCGGGCTCGTCCTTGGACTTGCGATCGGCCTGCGGCCGTTCATGCGCCGCAGCTTTTATCCGATCGTCCTGCTGCTCTACGGCATCCCGCAGGTCACCGTCCTGCCGCTGTTTATCCTGCTGTTCGGCATTGGCGCCGCCTCCAAGATCGCCTTCGGCGTCACCCACGGGGTATTTCCGGTCATCGTGACTGTGGTGGCAGGCGTTCAGAATCTCAAACCCATCCTGCTGGTGAGCGCGCGCTCGATGGGGGCAAGCCGCTGGCAAATTTTCCGCTACGTGATCTTTCCCCACATGGTGCCGAGTTTCTTTGCCGGCATGCGCCTCGGCATGAGCGGCGTTCTGTTGGGCGTGCTGTTGGCGGAGCTCTACGTGTCGGTAGCCGGCATCGGCTATTTCACCACCCTGTTCACGCAGAACTTCGACCCCACCAAGTTGTTGGGTCTGATCGGCGTGCTCGCCGCCATGGCTATCGTGCTCAACGCGATGGTGCGGCGCGCCGAAAACCATTTCGCGAGGTGGCGAGCCGAATGAGGTGGCGCACCTGCTTCCAGGTCGTGCTCGGGGCATGTCGCCGCCACTTTATTTTTGCTCCCTCCGTCCTGCCGGCAACCGGGGAGCAGCGGGCAGCCTGGACGGCTTGCCTGCAAGCGATCAATGCCTGCATCCGCAACGGCAAACGCTCCCGAGAGGGCAAGCCGTGACGTATCGTTACCGAGCGTTGAAGCGGTGCGCAGCGGCTCTCGTGCCGCTCTTCGTTGGCACGCCAGGCCACGCGGCGGCACGCGCCATGATCGGCATAGACGAGGAAGGCGCCGAAGCCGCCGCTACCGCATGTCTCCTCGCGCGTTCGGCGCCGACGACGCAATCCACATGCTGGGAAAACCCCTTCGTCCACGCACGGCGGGACAAGGTGACGGGGCTGATCTGCGTGGCGGCAGGCCTCGTCCAGCCCCCGAAGGGGAAGACGGCGTGAAAGCCGGCGGGCGACCTTGAGATAGACAGTCCCGACGCTAACGGTTCACGATCCCTGGCGGTTGACCGCTCTGACATTGTCATCCGTGAGTGTCGATCCGGAGCCCCGAGCAGAGGCAGTGCAGCAAGGCCCCCGGCCTCGACGGAATAAACCGCAAACACCGTCGCAGATTTGGGTGCCCCGGCGTTTGTCCTGCGGCCCTTTTCAAACAGTCCGACGATCTGTTATCGTCCATGCTTGACCGTAAGCTTGGGGGATACGTGGAGGCGTCTGGTTATCTCTACACAATCGCGGCCGTCGGTATGTCCTTCGCCGGCTTGTCAGTCCTGACAATGATCCTGCGGCAAATACTCGGCGGGCAGATGACCAAGTTCGACAGCTTCGTTGCGCGCAGCTGGGTTCAACTCGGGTTCATGATCACGTTCGGCTCAATCCTGCCACCGCTGCTGGGATTGGTTGAAGTCTCGAACCTGATGGTTTGGCGCATCTCAAGTGGCTTGATGGCGATTATTCTCGGGTGCTGGGCATTGACATTCCCGCGGCGCCGGCTTGCGACCAACTCAACGCGCTTGCCAATACCGGTGATAATTTTCTTGGCGGCTATGGATCTCACTGCGCTCGCACTCGCGGCGAACGCGATTGTGGTGCCTGTCGAGCGCTTGCCGGGCGTCTATGCGGTATCGGTAACTGCGATACTTATTGGCGCTGCGATGTTGTTCCTGTTCGCGTTCGTGCATTGGTACGACGCGCCCAGCGCCCGCGCCTTTCATTGACCCGACCGAACTGAAGGCAGCGTTTAGACCCGTTTAGACCGCGGGCACCATCGAAGGCGGAACGCGGGCGAGGTTGGGGGAAACGAACCCGGGAGCCGAGACGGCTCTAATCCTTCTCCTTTAAGACGCTATCGTTGGCTGCGATGAATCCCCGAATATCGTCCGCCATATCCAGAAGCTTGAGCCATTGTTCCTTGTACAAAGTGACCGGAAAGCGCCCCATGCCATAGACCGACAACGCTCCCTTCTCGCTCACCTTCATCCGCACGTTGCTGGAGCCTCCCTTTTTGAGGGCGGCGTTTTCCTTGCGCAGGCGCTCAAGCTCAACCTTTAGATCTTCATCGGCCATAAGCCCCTCCTCTACGCTGGCAGCAGCCTCGCATAGCTGCGGCTCAATATAACGCCTCTGTGCGGCCGCGGGCTAACTCGGCCTCGAGCCATCTTTTGGGCGACGGCGGGGTCCATGGCGGCGGGTCCATGGCGAATCGCAGCGTACCACAAGGCGCTCGGATGCCCGAGCCGCGGACGATGGTGCTCCTGTCACGCGAGCCGGCAAATCATCGTCTTGCTCACCGCCTAGCTCTGATCACCGCCAACGGTCACCGGCGCGACGATTCACCGCTTCGGCCTGAGCGCGGGTGCGCTTCTCGCGAGCGTCGAGGTTCGGAAAAGGCAGCAAGCGGCGTTGCTGCGCAAGTTCGCGGATGGCGAGATTGGCCGGCAAGGCACGTGCGTGTGCCGCTTCAAGTCTTCCGATGGAAGAGCAAATTGGACGATAACAGTAGAGTTCGGCAGGCA
>JASHRR010000160.1 GCA_030037185.1 Xanthobacteraceae bacterium
GATCGATCTCGCGCTTGCCGCCGGTGCGCGGCTTACAGTCACCACTGCGGCGGCGGAAAAGATCTATCGTTCGCTCGGTCCTGACGCCTGCGTCAACGTTTCGGCGATTGTGGCGGAGGGCGCCGAACTCACATGGTTGCCGCAGGAAACGATCCTGTTCGCTCGCGCCCGCCTCGCCCGGACGATCACGGTCGCACTCGCTCGGAGCGCAAAGCTCCTCGTCGCCGAGATGAGCGTGTTCGGGCGCTCCGCGATGGGCGAAACCGTCTCTGAGGGCTGCCTTGCCGACCGCTGGCAGGTCCGGCGCGACGGCCGCCTGATCTTTGCCGAGAACCTGCGTCTCGATGGCCCGGTCAGCGAGCGGCTGAGCCAGGCTGCAGTCGCGGCCGGACGGATCGCGCTCGGCACCGTGTTGATCGCACCCGGTGATGCCGCCGCGGTTGCGGCCGTGCGCACCGCTTCTGAGCAGTTTCACGGCGAGGTCGGCATCTCCGCCTGGAATGGCATGGCGCTTGCCCGCCTTGCGGCGGCAGACGGCGCTGCGCTGCGTCACGACATTGTTCTACTGTTGTGCGCCCTCGGCCGCCGCGCGCTTCCGCGAAGCTGGCTGAACTGATGCCAAGCAATTGTGCCCTGGTTCAACAACTGCACTGCTGGCGCCATGCACCTGACACCCCGCGCAAAGGATAAGCTCACGATTGCCATGGCCGCCGTGGTGGCGCGCCGCAGGCTCGAGCGCGGCGTCAAGCTCAACCATCGGGGGGCCGTCGCGCCGATCAGCGATTCATCACGGAGGGGGCGCGGGACGGTAAGACCGTCGCTGAGCTGAGGCAGACAGGCGCTCACGTAATCGCCCGCCACCAGGTCATCGACGGCATCGCCGAGATGATCCGCGAAATCCAGGTCGAGGCGGTGTTCGCGGACGGGACGAAGCTCGTCACAGTGCAATCCGATAACCTGTCGCGCAAATGGCTTGATGTTCGCGGTGGGCCACCCGGTCATTCACGGTGGCGGCGGATAGGGTGGGAGTGCTGCGGCCATTTGTGTGACAAGCAGCACGAGAATGACCGCAAGCGTATTTTAGATAAAATCGACCAGCGGACTCGTCCCTACCCTCCCCGGGACCCGTCCCTACCCTCCCCCGCGAGCGGGGAAGGGGCGGCTAAGCGTGGGGGATCACATAAGGATCGCGCAACATGAAAGATGTTCAAGCGGGACGCGTTCGGTTTGCAACAATCGTCGTGCTCGGTTTGCTGGCCAATGCCATGCCCGGGTCTTGGCGCCCGGCGGCGGGCGAGACGGTCCGCGACGCCTGCACTCATGATGCCTTCAGGCTCTGCAGTAACGCGATACCGAATGTCGGGCGAACCAAGGCGTGCCTTGCAAGACACCGCAACAGCCTCAGTCCGAAATGCCAGGCAGCTTTCTCGGGCGGTAGTACGCATGAGCGTTCGGCGGACCGCAGTGCTGAGCCTATCCCGGACCGCAGCGCTGAGCCTATCCCGGACCGCAGCGCCCATGAGCGCCACTACAGCACCCACGCGCGCCGCTACGGCTACTATCGCCGTTATCACCATTATCGCCGCTTCCACCTCTTCCCCTTCTTCTGACGCCCTCGAGCGCGACGCTGTGCGGCGGGAGAGAGCGACCGTCGTGGGCTGCCAGATCAAACGGTAGGTTCCCCGGTCGTCGAAACAGCGGGCGGCACGATCCGGGATGGTGGATCGCAGTGTTGATCGCCGCCTGCGGCCCGTAGAATCGAAGAAAGCAGCGTAAAATGGGCACAACTGAACGGAAGAGGGGATTGCTGCCGCACCAAGCTGGCGGCCCACGCTTTCCCACGCGGCCATTGCACGCGCGCCAAGTCGGTTCGAGGCTTAAGACCGGCGACAGGTGCGGGCCGAGATGGCAAACGGCGGCCGCAATTCGCGTCGGGCGGGTCGCCGTTCGAGCCAGCGGCTTTTTCAGAGTGGGCAATGCTGACGGAATCAATGCCAGGTACGGCAAACTTCTCGATCGCGCGGACGGCTATTGGTATACATGGCGGTCCGCGCTTCCTCCCCGGGCGGAAGCCGGGGGTCTTGAAGGGACGCGGATGATTCCCGGCGGAATCATCACGAAGCCCAGCGACAGCGAGCTCAACGCCGGCCCTAAGACCGTGACTCTGACCGTCGCCAAGAGCGGCGACCGACCGATCCAGGTCGCCAGTCCAGGTCGCCAGCTACTATCATTTTTTTGAGACCAATCCGGCACTTAAGTTCGGGCGCGAGGCATGCGGCTCGGCATTGCGGCCGGGACGGCCGTGCGCTTCGAGCCCGGGCAGACCCGCGCGGTGACGCTCATGGCGGCCCTCGCCGGCTCGCAAACGACTTACCGGTTCCGCCGGAAGTGATGGGAAAATCTGACGTTCCTTAACTCTTTGAGCAATGTAGAATTAGTCCCACCGAGTAAGGAACACAGGCGATGCCTCACAATCGGGCTAAAATGTCCTCGACAGGCGAGCCGGCGGCGGCCACGCGCCCGACATCATCAAGGTGGGCGGGCTTGAAGAACGTGCTGCCCTCCTCCACCAATCCGACCCGTTCACCCGCAGCACCACGAGCATCTCGACATGCTGATGGTGTGCCCCCACCTGGATCCCGCCGAGGACCTGACGTTTGCCGAAAGCC
>JASHRR010001405.1 GCA_030037185.1 Xanthobacteraceae bacterium
CTAGCCGTGCCCGTTCCATCGACGCGCGCATCGACGCGATGAACCCGCGCGGCTGCGCGCCGGAGACGGAGTTCTTCGGTCCGCGGGCGCGCGTAGGGTCCATATAGCGAAAGGATATTGGCTCGCGCCGTTCCTCTGATCAGGTCAAGTCTTGGCCTCGCAGCCGCTCGACCCCAACGCAAATGGGGTGTGAAATGCTGCTAGACATCGCCGCGAGACGCGCCGACTTCCATGCTCTGCATGACGAAGGCCACTTTCTGCTGCCGACCGCCTGGGACGTCGGCGGGGGCGAAGCGGCTCGAAGCCTTGGCTTACGCGAGGGTTGCGACAACAATCGCCAGCCTCGCGTGGACGCTCGGACGAGACGTTCGCAACCTGTCGCGCGACGATGTCCTTGCCCATACGCGCCAGATCGTCAACGCCGCGGAAACCGCCGTGAACGCCGATTAGGGCCTCGGTTTCGCGACGGGCCCGTCGAGCTGATCGGCAATGTCCACATGGCGATCGGCGTCGCCGCGCTCTCCATTAGAGTCCGCCACCGGCCGCGGGCCGACCCGCGGTGAATGAAACGATTTCAATGGCTTCCGGGTCGACCTTCGCCCCTTGGCAGACGTCGCATGACACCCGACACTCCGCCTAAGTTTCTTACCAGCATTTTACGGAAAGGTTGAATCGCACCGGCCAGCCAGGAGCGCAGCGGAACGGCGCGAGTGAATCTCCGTCATGGCGTCAGCCGCCTGTATTCGGGCCATCGGTACACACTCGGCATCAGTTTCCACGACGCAAAATGAGTCGCCGCCTCATATGACCTCGGTCACTCGACCCCAAGCGCAACCGAAATAGCAATCATCATGCCGGACGCAAAAACGCTCGGCATTTTTCGTTTTTCTCCCGATCGTGGAGCAAAGTTTCGATTTGAAGACAAAGATCGGAGTTTGGAGGCGCAGCTAAGGAAGTAGTTTCGATCATGAGGACAGAGCAAGGAGATACGACGATGAACCTCATGATGAGGACTGACACGTCGCGGTCCAATCCGCAGGTGAACTCCACCTCGACAGCTGCCGACATTCTTTCGTATGCGGTCGCCGACTCCGAACTCGGCAACGTGCTGGTCGCGCGCAGCGCGAATGGCGTCTGCTCGATCCTGCTCGGCGACAATGCCGATGAGCTGACGGCGGATCTCGCCAGTCGCTTCCGGCAGTCCACGCTCGTTCCGAGCGATGTCACGGTGGAAGATGATGTCGCGAAAGTCCTGCGCTACATCGCCAAGCCTTCCGATGGCCTTCACCTGACGCTCGACATGCGCGGCACGCCGTTCCAGCTCCGCGTCTGGGAAAAGCTGAAGGCGATGGCCGCGGGCAGGACGGTCAGCTACACCGAACTGGCCCACTGGCTCAGCCCGCTCGCCAATCCGCGGGCCGTCGCCAGCGCCTGCGCTGCCAACCCGATCGCACTGGCCGTTCCGTGCCACTGCGTCGTCCGTAGCAACGGCGAGCTGGCCGGCTATCGCTGGGGCATCGAACGCAAGCGCGAGCTGATCCGCAAGGAGGCGATGGCATGAGACAGCCACTCGTCGACTTCATTGCCCCGGCCTCTGCGGATTCGTCCGCAGAGGCACGGGTTGCCGCCTACGACTGGAAGGCGCTTGCCGGCGAACTCGACAGCTACGGCTGCGCCGTCCTTCCCGGACTTCTCACGCCCAAGGAGTGCGGCAACATCGCGGCGCTCTATCCCGACGAAAGTCATTTCCGCAGCCATATCATCATGGCGCGGCACGGCTTTGGAAACGGTGAGTACCGCTACTTCAAATATCCGCTGCCCGACTTGATTGGCGGAATCCGCGCAGCGCTCTATCCACGTCTGGCCGGTGTCGCCAACGAGTGGAACGAGCGGATGGGAATGGACCAGCGTTTCCCCGGCAACCACGCCGTATTCCTGCAAGAGTGCCAAGATGCCGGCCAGACGCGGCCGACACCGCTGCTGCTGCAGTACGCTCCCGGCGACTTCAACTGCCTGCATCAGGATGTGTACGGCGACCTGTGGTTCCCGATCCAGGTGGCCATCCTGCTCTCGGAGCCGGGACGCGACTTCACGGGCGGGGAATTCGCGCTGACCGAACAGCGACCGCGCATGCAGAGCCGGGTGGAGGTGGTTCCGCTTCGCCAGGGCGATGCCGTCGCCTTCGCCGTCCACAACCGTCCGGTCCACGGAACGAAGGGCAACTATCGCGTGAACCTGCGTCACGGAGTCAGCCGCGTCCGATCTGGCATGCGTCACACCATCGGGATCATTTTCCACGACGCACGATGATCTCGCGAAGCCGGCGCCGCAATGCTCGCGGCGATGGGCGCCCTTCCGAACCTGATCGGCGCTCGAGACGCCATGTTCAAATCACTTTCACGACCGACGCCTGACCAACGGCCGCGTTCCCCCGCAGCTCGGCCGAACCCCGTTCGGTCGCGCCTGCGCCTTCGACACGACAAGGACCATGATCGAGCTACCCCAACTCGGATACTTCCTTGCGGCTGTCGAGCACGGCAGCTTCCGCAAGGCTGCGCCGAGTCTGGGGGTGCAGGAGTCCACCGCCAGCCGACGCATTCGTGCTCTCGAAGGTCACGTCGGCGCCTCACTCTTCATCCGCTACAACGGCGGCGGCGGCGATTGGGCGATCGGAGGATGGGTGCGTCCGGATCGGGATATTCTCCTCGTAGCTTCGGGCTTCCAGGACGAGCTGATGTGGCAAAATCTCGCCAACGAGCGCTTAATTGTCAGCGACGCTGCACCCGGAAAGGAGATCCACGACTATCGCTGATCTTGGGCATCACCCGAAATCGACCTTCAATATGTGAGCCGCGAAAATTTGCTGTCGGTCGTTGCAGTCGGGCGCGACCTGACGATTATGAGTGAAGTTGCGACCGCGCCCCAGGCTCCTGGGATCGTCTATCGACCGATCGCGAACGAGCTCACGAATGGTACTTGGAGGGTTCTGCCGTTACCGCCAGTCAAAGAAATAGCCCTAGCGGCCCGGACCGCTGG
>JASHRR010001406.1 GCA_030037185.1 Xanthobacteraceae bacterium
GTGGAGGGTATCAATGCGCCGCGATCTCCCTGGCCAAAACTATCCGGTCGGATAGCAGGGTCAATGGGCCTGGCGGCTGGCGCGGAGCCCTTAATGCCGCCGCGGTGCAACATTGCCCGGCCTCGGGGCGGCCCGGGCGGCCGCCCGAACCGCCGGCCCCATCCTCACTCCGGCATCAACGCAAATGTCCATAACGAGCCGCCGGCCGGCACGTTAGCCTGCACGAAGCGCGGGGCAACGGCGCCGCCCAACCCCGACGCGACCGACACATATTGGCGGCCTTTGTGGGTGTAGGTGATGGCGGTGGAATTGACGCTCGAACTCACCTTGAACTGCCAGAGCGTCTTGCTGGTGTCGGCATCGAGCGCGAGGAATTCGCCGGTCAGCTTGCCGGTGAATACGAGCCCGCCGCCGGTCGCCAGCATTCCGGCCGCACTCGGCGCGTCCGTCAGCGGCGCCTCCCATTTCCTCTCGCCCGTCACCGGGTTGATCGCCACGAATGCCCCCACCACGTCGCCCGGCTTGAAGGTCGGGTTGCGCGCAATCACTCCGGTGGATACGGTGCCGAGAGCTTGCGGATTCGACGGTGCGAGCTTCTGGATACGCGGAACATTCCACGTGTTGACGTAGACGAGCCCGCTGCTGGCGTTAAATGCAATCGGCACCGCATTGGTGCCGCGCGAGGGGTAGATCTCGACCTCTTCGCCGGCCAGGAATTTCTTGTAGATGTCGGTCAGCACCGGCCGGCCCGTCTCCTTGTCGATATGGGTCGCCCAGTTGACCTTCACGTAGGCGTTGGCGGCGATCGGCTGACAATTGGTGCGGTCAAGCACGTACAGGAAGCCGTTCTTGTTGGCCTGGATCATCACCTTGCGGGTCTCCCCGCCGATCTGAAGATCGGCGAGCACCAGCTCGTCGGTGCCATCGACGTCGTATACATCGTTGGGCGTGTATTGATAGAAACAAACGATCTGGCCGGTTTTCGGCCGGATCGCCAGCACGCTGGAAGTGTAGAGGCTGTCGCGTTCCCCACGCGGTCGCGGATCGTAGGGCTCCGCGTTGCCGGTGCCCCAGTACACGACATCGAGCTGGGGATCATAAGAGCCCGAGCGCCAGGTTGGTCCGCCGCCGCGGGTCCAGGCATCGCTGTTGGGCGGCCAGCTTTCCGAGCCGGGCTCGCCCGGCGCCGGAATTGTGTAGCGCCGCCACAATTTCTTGCCGGTTTCGGGGTCCCAGCCGTCGAGGAAGCCGCGCGTGGTCGATTCGCCCCCGGACATACCGGAGATCAATACGCCGTTGGCGACCATCGGCGCGCCGGTCGCGTAATAACCCTCTTTCGCCTCGGCGAACTTCTGGTTCCAGACTTGCTTGCCGGTTTTCATGTCGAGGGCGACAACGTGGTTATCAACCGTCACGCGAAAGAGCTTGCCGTTGTAGAGCACCGGCGCACCGCGCGTGATGCCGCGGCGGGTAACGCCGGACTCCGGTTCGACCGGCGTGCGCCACAGCTGCTTGCCGGTGTCGACGTCGATTGCGAAGGTCCATTGGCCGTTGATCGCATAGATGACGCCGTTGTAGACCACCGGCGCCGAGAGTTCGCCCCACTCGTTCATCAGGCTGGTGCTCCAGATTGGCACCAACCGCTTGACATTCGATTTGTTGATCTCCTTGAGCGGACTGTAGCTCTTGCGGTCCAAGCCCATGCTGTGGCTGAGCACGTTGTCGGTGTTGCCGTCGTTGATGAGCTCTTCCATCGTCTGGGCAAGGCCGCATGCAGGCCAGCTGCCCAACAGGGTGGCAAGCAACAGCATCTTTTTCATCGACATCCTCCCTTTGATCGCACGACCCTTGGGCGTAGCGTGGGCCGCGGCCGGCAGCGATAACCCGCACAGCGCCTCCAGTTCCAGTGGCCAGAAAGCGGCCGCAACAAGACGAGCGGGTTGATTTCGGCCGCATTGAGTGCCCGAAATCAGGCGGCCGTCAATACAAGGCCGGTCGGCTTGCTCGATTGTCTTCTTTCCGTCGCTTTAAGGCGGCGGGGCGGCGCACAGCGCCATCCCCTCCCCGGCCCGGGCGACGCCGCGGCGGGAGAGCCGCGCCGCGGGGCTTGCCCGATGTCGGCACCAAAATGTGTCGAAATCGGCACTCGCCAATTTCGATTGAGCGCGCCTTTGCCCACCCGCGCAAACTTGCTTCCAGTCAGTCGAAATCCGCACTACTGTGGGGGTCCATGCAGGCGGCTGCCATCGAGAAGACCCGCCAACCCAGGCATCCTCGGCGCGTGATCGCAACCGCGGCGAGGCCATGTGGGGGGTCATGTCCAGTCCCGATTCGGACAATCGCGACCATCAACATTGGGCGCGCCCGCCGCTGCCCGCATCGTCTGCTTGCGGCAGACCGCCGGGCCGCCCGGCCGGGGCGTCACCCGCAGTGGCGGCAGCCCAACCGCTGATGAGGGTCAGCGATGTGGTCGTTCGTTTCGGCGGCATCATCGCGCTCGACGGGGTGTCGTTTGATCTTGAGGCCGGCCAATTGCTCGGTCTGATCGGACCAAACGGCGCCGGCAAGACAACGCTCTTTAACTGCCTCAGCCGCCTCTACGCGCCGGCCGCGGGCGACATCCTGATCGAAGGCCGCAGCATCCTGACGGTTCCGCCGCACGGGATCGTCGATATCGGTGTCAGCCGCACGTTCCAGAACCTCGCCTTGTTCGGCAGCATGTCGGTTCTCGACAATATCAAGGTCGGGGCCCACCGCCAGAGCCGCGGCAACTTCCTGCTCGATGCCATCGGCCTGCCCGCAACGATGCGCCGCGGCGCCGCACTCACCAGCGCCGCATGGGAGCTCGTCGAGTATCTCGATCTGCGTGATGCGGCCGGGCGGACCGTGTGTGACCTGCCATTCGGCCTGCAAAAGCGGGTCGAGCTTGCGCGAGCGCTCGCCGCCAAGCCGAAGCTGCTGCTGCTGGACGAGCCTGCCGGCGGCCTCAATCGCCATGAGGTCGATAATCTCGGCCGGCTGATCCGCAGGATTCGCGACGAGCGCAACGTGACGGTCCTGCTGGTCGAGCATCATATGAACCTCGTGATGTCGATCTGCGAT
>JASHRR010001407.1 GCA_030037185.1 Xanthobacteraceae bacterium
GTCATCGCCCGGGCCGTGACAGCGGCCTTTAAAAGGATCTCGCCTCATGCCAAGCGGCGGCACCAACAGCCGCAGTCGAAGTTTTCCGATTGTCCTGGCGGGACCCAATTCCCACACAGTCCGGCTGGTGTTGCGGTGGAATCGACGGCAATCTGCCGCGCTGCACGGATCGACCTCGACTTCGCCAATTCCTACAAGGCGATGCCGAACTTCATATAGTTGAGTTCTCGTTTTGTTTCCACAAGATCCTGCGCTTCCTCCCGATGCTTAATGGCCGCCGGAGGTTCCGGTGGTTTGGGTTGCCACCCTAATCAGGATGGCAGATTTCCCTAATCCGCCATCCGATATCTGATATTGATGGCAGGTATCGATTCCGTCATTTGGTCTTTGACCTCTGCCGTCCGATGAGCGAACCACTGTTCTTCAAAGGTGCGAAGCCGTTAACATTAGCCGACATTGCCGCGATCACGGGGGCGCAGCCGGCTGGCGGCGCACCGCTCGGCCGTACCATCACCAACATCGCGTCCCTCGATTCCGCGGGCGCAGGCGACCTCACCTTCTTCGATAATCCGAAATACCTCGACGAACTCGCCGGCACACGCGCAGGCGCCTGCCTTGTTGCGCCACGCTTTGCTAAGCGCGCGCCCCCGTGGCTTGCGGTGCTCACCGTCGGTGAGCCTTACCGCGCTTTCGTCGCCGTCGCGCGAACCTTGTTTCCTGATGCGCTGCGGCCGTCGCTTGTGTTTGCAACGGCTGGCATCGCGCCCGGCGCCCATGTGCATCCATCGGCCCGGCTCGAATCCGGCGTGTCGCTCGATCCGGGCGTTGTGGTCGGGCCGGGTTGCGAAATAGGGTCAGGCACGGTCGTCGCCGCCAATGCCGTGATCGGACCGGGCGTGCGTGTCGGACGCGATTGTTCGATCGGTGTGCAAAGCTCGATCCTGCATACGCTGATCGGAGACCGGGTGATCATTCACCCGGGCTGCCGTGTCGGCCAGGACGGCTTTGGCTACGTGCTTGGACGAAATGCACACACGAAGGTGCCGCAGATCGGCCGCGTCATCGTTCAGGATGACGTGGAGATCGGAGCCGGGAGCACGATTGATCGCGGCGCCAATCGCGATACCGTGATAGGCGAGGGTACAAAAATCGACAACCTGGTGCAGATCGGCCACAATGTCGCCATTGGAAGGCATTGTTTGCTGGTTGCGCAGGTCGGAATTTCAGGCAGCGCGACGCTTGAGGATGCGGTCGTGCTCGGCGCCCGCGTCGGCGTGAACAATCACGTCACGATCGGGGAGGGGGCGCATATTGCTGCCTGCTCGATCGTCGCGCGAGATGTGCCCGCCGGGGCTCGGTATGGCGGCTTTCCGGCGCGGCCGGTGAAGCAGTGGATGCGAGAGATGTTTCTCATGGAGCGGTTGGCGTCGCGCCAGCCGTGGCCGCTTGCCTATCCGCCGCAAGGGAAGGGTGGGGAGGTGGCCGACGAACGCACCGGTCGCGTCGAGGTGCAAGGGAAATGAACGAAGTCGGCAGCTCGCTGGAGGCAATCGATATTGCAGGCATCCTGCGCGCCATTCCGCATCGCTATCCGTTTTTGATGGTCGATCGTATCATGTCGATTCGAGGCGACGAGTTCGCGATTGGAATCAAAAACGTAACCGCCAACGAGCCGCAGTTCCAAGGGCACTTTCCAGGCAATCCGGTGTTCCCCGGCGTGTTGTTGCTGGAAGGCATGGCCCAGACCGCGGGCGTCATTTGCATGCAGATGCTGGGCCGGCGTGCGGGATCAGCCGTTTATTTCCTCACCATCGACAAGGTAAAATTCCGCAAGCCCGTCTATCCGGGCGATACCGTCGAATATCATATGACCAAGACCGCCAGGCGCAAGAACATGTGGTGGTACCGCGGCGAAGCGATGGTTGCCGGCCAGATCGTGGCCGAAGGCGAGCTCGGCGCCTTCATCGCCAACGCATGAGCCCGGCAATGGGCGCGATCGATTCGACGGCACGCGTCGCGCCGGGCGCTCGGATCGGTGATGGCGCATCGATTGGTCCCTTTTGCATCGTCGGTCCCGACGTCGTGGTGGGCGAGGGGTGCCGCCTCGTTGCCAATGTCCATGTCACCGGCCACACGACCATCGGGGCGCGCACAACCGTCTATCCGTTCGCCTCGCTCGGCACGCCGCCGCAATCAGTGAAATATCGCGGCGGCCCGACCCGGCTCATCATCGGAGCCGACTGCGACATCCGCGAGAATGTCACCATCAACATCGGCACCGAGGACGATCGCGGCGTTACCGAAATCGGGGATCGTTGTTTTCTGATGGCCGGCTCTCATGTGGCCCATGATTGCAACGTCGGCAGCGACGTGACTTTCGCCAATAATGCGGTGATCGGCGGCCACGTCAGCATCGGCGACCATAGCTTTTTGGGCGGCCAGGCTGCGGTGCGCCAGTTCGTCCGTATCGGAGAAGGCGCCATGATCGTCGGCATAAGCGGCGTTCGCGCCGACATCATTCCTTGGGGCATGGCGCAGGGGCCGCTGGCAAACCTCATCGGCATCAACGTGGTCGGCTTGCGGCGACGCGGCTTTGCCAGGCCCGAGATCTTGCGGCTTCGCGAAGCTTACCGAGAGTTGTTTCTCGGTGGCGGGCTGTTTCGCGACCGGCTGGCGCGGGTCGAGGGAAAATGTGCGGGCGACCGGCTGGTTGCCGGCGTCCTCGCCTTCATCCGCGACGGGACGAGGCCGCTCGCGAATGCAATCCGCCGCACCAGCGGCCTCGCCGAGCAGGAAGCATGAGTGCGGCAAGCGCAATGGGATCGACCGCCGGCACCGCGCACCAGAGGCCAAGAGATCGGCGCGCTGACGCTCCAGGCGGTGAGTCTTCTCTGATCGATCCGTCGGCCGGCGCCCCTCTCGGCATCATTTGCGGTGCCGGGACGGTGCCTTTCGCGGTCGCCGACGCGGTAATGCGACAGGGACGTCAGGTGGTGCTGTTTCCGCTGCGCGGATGGGCCGATACGGCGGCGGTTGCGGTCTACCCGCATCACTGGATCGCGCTCGGCCAATTCGGGCGCTTTTGCCGGCTTGCCCACCGGCAGCGCTGCCGCGACATTGTGCTGGTCGGGAGTTTGGTCAGGCCGCCGATCCTGCAGCTGCGCCTGGACTGGGGCGCGTTGAGGCAACTGCCGCTGATCATCCGTTCGTTCCGCGGGGGCGACGATCATCTTTTGTCCGGCATGGGCCAGCTGTTTGAGGGCGCTGGGTTTCGGCTGCTCGGAGCTCACGAAGTGGCGCCGGAAATTGCTGCGCCGCTCGGCGCGCTCGGCCGGTTCAAAGCCGACACGGCGGTGGAGGAGGACATCAGCCGCGGCTTCGCCTTGCTCGATGCTGCGAGCGCGTTCGATGTGGGGCAGGCCGCGGTGGTCGCAGCTCGCCGCGTACTGGCGATCGAGGCTGCGGAGGGCACCGACGCCATGCTGGATCGCGTCATCGCCATGCGCGCGGCGGGCCGGATCGCAATCCGTCCGGGTGGTGGCGTGCTGGTGAAAGCGCCGAAACGCCGTCAGGACCGCCGCTTCGACTTGCCTTCGATCGGGCCCGACACCGTCACGCGCGCCGCACAGGCGGGGCTTGCCGGCATCGCGGTCGTTGCCGGGGCGACGATCTTGGCCGAGCCCCACCGCCTTGTCGAGATTGCCGACCATGCTGGCCTGTTCGTGGTCGGGCGGCCCGATCCGGAGGCGCCCGCATGACCGGCCTGGCGGCGTCTGCTGACCGATCGCCGGCGAACACCGAACATCGTTCGGCGCTGAGGATCTTCCTCATCGCGGGCGAGGAGTCGGGCGACCGTCTCGGGGCGCCTCTGATGGCTGCCATCGAAGCGCTTGCGCCCGGCCCGGTGATGTTCTCCGGGATTGGCGGCCGGGCGATGGCAAAACGCGGCCTGCACAGCCTGTTTCCGCTCGAGGAGATCGCGATCAACGGCTTTTCCGCCATCCTGGCGCGATTGCCGCTCATCCTGCGACGCATTCGCGAGGCCGCGGACGCGGTGATTGCGGAAAAGCCCAGCTCGCTCGTCATCATCGACAGCCCGGATTTCACCCACCGGGTGGCGCGGCGGGTGCGC